>JAYRSE010000014.1:0-32864 GCA_041920275.1 Minisyncoccota bacterium
GAACGCGGCGTAGTAGTAGGTCGTGGCGGCGGTGTTCGCGGTCGCATTGGTACCCACCTGGAAGCCGTCGGTCTGGAGGGCTTGGATGGAGTTCACGAGGTTCGCGGTGTCGGTAAAGTAGCTTGAGGAATCTCCGTACGATTCGGTGACGTTGTAGACGGCGGCGACCGCGCCGGTCTGCTTGGTGAAGACAAAGTCGGGAACGAAGCCGACACCGCCGATGTTGTTGTTATCCGTGCCGCTTCCGGTATAGGTACCGACATCTATCACACTCGGGGTCTCTTGGAACGCGACGTAGTAGTAGTTCACGGCGTTCGTGTTGTTGGTGGCGCCGACGGTAAAGCCCGTGGCGTCGAGCGTGGTGAAGAGGGCACCCGCGGTGTCCTGGGCGGTTGCGGCCAGGTACTGGCCGTAGTTGTTGGGCATGGAGAGCGAACGCCAGTTGGGAGCGACCGCGGTTGCGGCCTTCACAAGGACGAGATCCGGCGAGAAGCCGGTAAGCGGGAGCGCGCGCGGAGAGGTGCCGTTCCCCAGGTATGCACCGACGCACATCTGCCCCGATGCGGAGCAGTCGCTTCCCGCGAAGGCGATCCAGGTGTAGCGGGAGTTCGCCGTGTCGGAGAGCGCGCCCGAGACGCGGAAACCGTCCCTCGTGAGCGTGATAGCACCTGCGGCGTTATCAGCGGTCGCACCCGAGAGGTACGCGACGTTCAACTCCGGCATCGCGGTCGTCTTCATGATGGCGCCGGTGCCGCCTGCGTCGTGCGCTTTGAGGATGACGACTTCGGGCGCAAAGCCGAGGCCGGATATCTCCTTGCTGCCGCCGTTGCCGATGTAGTAGCCGGTCTGCATCTGGTATGTCGCGGCCGAGGCGCTCCGAATACCGAGAAAGCGAGCGATGTCCCCTCCCCACACAAGGAGCACCACGGCGAGCACGCAAGCGACACCAAAAAGCCGAGCGTGCTTCGCCCACCTAATGCTCGGTGTACGCCACAACTTCCGTATCATGTTCAGATTCACGTCATCATATGCCTCCTTCGTCATCACCACCCTCTTCCTTGCCGATCTTGAGCATGGTCGAACTCGAGGTGGAAAGCGGCACGTCGGGTATCTCCTCCTTGGGGCTCACGGGTGCGACCGGCTCCGGGTTCGCCCTGGTACCGAGCTCCATCATTTCCCCACTGTCGAGATCGTAGCCGATCGTTTCAACATCGCCGTTCTCGTGCGTACTGTCGAAAAGGAGCACAAAGCGAGGATTCTCGTACTTCGTGTCCTCATCCTTTTGGAGCGCATGCTCCTTGCCGGTCTTAAGGTCGTGCACGACGACCTCCCAGCTGTTGCCTTGCTCGTGCTGCCAGGTCACCATGTCGTCAAAGAGCTGCGGGAACATGTCGTGCACCGCATTGTCCGTGAGACGCTCTGCGACGTACTCGCCTTCCGTGTCAACGTCGGTCATCATGACCTCCCAGTTGGTGTCCACCCATTCCTGCCATACCACCGTATTGCCACGGATGTCCGGATTGCTGCTGTTCTGCTTGCCGGTCGTGATCTGACGGGTCGTCTTTTCGGTGAGGTCGTGCACCATAATCTGCGTACGGTCGAATATGGTCGCTTGCCAGACGATGCGCCTCGAGTCGTTGTCGAAGACCGGCGCAAAGTCATCGTACGCATTGTTGGTGATACGGGTCACCTCCGCACCGTCGAAGTAGAATATTTCGCGATCGCCCTCACGATCCTTTTCGGCATACACCCGGGGATCCGCGTCCGCATGTCGAGCGGCGGTAGGTTCGACGCAATAGAACTCTCCATCCGCGACCAGTGTGCAGTCCCCTTCGCCGAAGGTATACTTGTTGCCACGATCGTTCGCGATCGGCATGATGACCGTCCCTTCCTCCTCATCGTCCGATACGTCTGAAACGATGGTCGAAGTGGAAGAGGTGGATGCAACCTCTTCGGTCGTCGTGGCAACGGAAGTGGTCCCGGTCGTATCATCATCCTCGTTCACATCGGTACTCACTTTATCTTCGGAGCTCCCCTCGACCTCTCCGTCATCCACATCATCCGAGGTCGCATCGTCTGCTACTTCCGTCTCCACACCCTCTTCACCATTCGCCTTTTCCGTTTCGCCTACCCCTTCGGCCGCCTCCACCGTTGTCTCACCATCGGCAACCGTTTCCACCTCCGGATCATCCGCCGAAACGCTCGACTCCTCGGAGACAGACTCCGCTTCAACGGAAACTTCGTCAACATCAGGGTTTTGCGCTGGAGAAGCGGGGTCGACCTCCGAAACTTCATCGACAAACTCCATGCCCTCTCCGAACGACTCATCCGTCGACTGCATAGCTTCCACCTCCTCGCCACCATGCTCGTCGACATCCGCGGCGAACGCGAACGATACCGGCTGGACACACAGGAGGAATACGAGCACTCGGGCAACCGCGCACGAGAGCGAGCCATACGCGGAAACGACCCGACCTTCTCCCTGCGGAGAAACGTCCGGTGCATGTACTCGAGAGTTCAACCTTACGCTCGGAGCCGGCTGTACGACCGGACTTCTCGGTGGCGGATGTCGTAAACGTCGAGGGGGATCCGCAACAGATGCTCGTGAAGAGCAAGGCCCTGCAAGGGCACGCACACTCGACCTCGGCCGGAGTACTACCGTCTGAGTTTCGCGTGGACCCAATGCTGCAGGTGATGGCATACGCATGGACATGACGATCCTTGGACCGCATGTACTTGCATATATAGTATCATCATGCTCTACACCACTTCGCACAAGTTATCCACATACCTGCAAAATCGCAAGGAGTGCCAAATTCATAGATATTCGAAGTAGATCTGATGCTGCAAGGGATCGATATGTTCACAAAAAAATCACAGCTTATGCACAGCTTATACACAATGTTATGCACATGTTCATAGGTTCAACATGTTATGACCGAGGTCGATTCTGTATCGCACACTTTAAACACACACCAAAGAACTCGAGTGTGTGCGAGGTCACCGCCTTGAACGCGTGAGCCGCCGCATCGATCGTTGGGAAGTTGCGGTTTTCAGGTACGGAGAGTCGTGCACGAAAACCGCAGTGCGTGCAGGTGAGGTGGTGATGATGCTCGTGCTGAAACTCGTAGTGACGGGCGCGATCGTTCGTTTGGATACGTTCCACCAACCCCGCATCGGCGAACCGCTCGAGCGTGCGATAGAGCGTGACCTTGTTCACCGCGCGACACATGCCTTCGAATACCTCCTCCACTGCGTGCGGACCATGCGCATTGACCATGTACGACAACGCCGCCTCGCGCTCTCGTGTTGAACGCAGGCCCGCGGCGCGCAACATACCCTGAACATTCACCTTCGGCTCCACGTGCTTGCCTTGCGACCGTACACGCCTTTCGCGTGACGCACGACCGTCACAAGTACCACGATCGCTTGTTCTTTGTGTGGACGAATCGGTTGCACGATGCATGATACTATCGTATAATAGGTGCAACTTAGTTGCAAGTAACAATACTGGCTTTATGTTGTACTGGTATATCGGCCTATCCGCTCTATCGATCATGCTCGCCTCGCTCGCCGGTGTGGTATTCACCTGGAAGGTGCTCGGTGAGTGGCTCACGCCCCGTCTCCATTACCTTGTCGCAGTCGCCGCAGGTGTCTTTTCGGTCATCATATTCGGGCTCGGTAAAGAGGCGCTCCACGAGGGATTCACACTTGAAACACTTGGGGCGTTCCTTGTGGGGGCATTTTTGCTCGGAACGATCACGTTCCTGCTCCCCAAGGGCACACACCACCATCACAGCCCGCACCCGGAACACCACCACACCCCCATCGACGCACGCCGCATGATGATCGGAGATGCGGTTCACAACTTGCATGACGGCCTCGCTCTTGTGCCCGCATTCCTGGTCTCACCTATTGTGGGTTTCGGCACCGTTGCCGGCGTACTCCTTCACGAGCTCGTACAAGAGGTGTCGGAATTCTTCATCCTTCGAGAAGCCGGGTGGTCGCCCCGACGCGCACTTTTCTGGAATTTCATCGTCTCCGGCACCATACTCATCGGCATCGCACTCGCACTTACGCTCGTGGAAACGGAAGAGATCGGACACCTTCTCGTCGCATTCTCCGCGGGCGGATTCACCTCCGTACTCCTGCGCGATCTCGTGCCCAGCGTCATATCCCATGCCATACAAGAAAAACGGGCGCTCGCGTACCTTTTTTCGTTCCTCATCGGCTTTAGCATCATGCTCGGCGTTTCCCTCGTCGCACCACACGAACATCCGGAAGAGGACCCGCTTCCGCTCCCCGACGGCTTTTGGTTGGTATAGTCATCCTTCGTGGGTAGTGACGCGCGCAACAACATCCGTCGACACATGGGACACTGTCGGAACATGAGGTCGTGTGCCGAAATCCCGAATGACCGACCGTACGGTATCATATGGTCGCTTTACCGTGCGTGCAGTCGACCGAACGTCTCATGCCACGCAACTCCCTGCGACACGTCGCCCATTCCGGCACGGCACGGGCAACAAGGGTCCAAAACCGCTCAGAGTGATTCATCTCCCGCAGATGGCACAGCTCGTGCACTACCAGGTAATCACGGAGGTGCGGCGGCAGGAATACGATCCGGTAATCGAAATTGAGGTTCCCGCTCGAAGAACAAGAACCCCACCGCGACGAGTTCATACGTATCGCCACCCTACCCCAGGTAAAGCCGTACTGTCGGTTCAGGTACTCGAGACGGTCACGCACCAATATACGCGCGGATTCTTTGAATCGCTCGTACTGCTCTCGTCGTGGCACGAATCGGTCGCATTCCGCGCACCTCGAAACGCCCGAAACCCCTGGTGCCGGGTGCGCGCAACGATCGAGCGCTTGTATGAGCCACTCTTTTTTGCTCGTCGCAAACCCCACCGCCGCCACATAAGACACCCACCACGGTACCGTAAGCGTCACCACACCGTCTTGTGACACGCGGAGCGTCATCCGCTTCTGTCCACGTCTTTTACGGATGGTACAGGAAACGCGCCGCGTCTCGGTCAACCGGATCGAATGTATCGCGTGCATGTCACGAGGTGCGAAGCAACTTGAACGCAACATTCCACTCGTTGCGCAAAAAACCGGGAATGGCGATAAGCATCGCGAGCGGCTCGATCGCCCGCGCTGCCACCAAAAGCCCCATGTCCTCCACATCCCACCCGAACCCACGGAGGATGTCCGACACCTCCGCTCGCGCTCCCGTGTCGTTGCCCGCGATCGGCATCGTGGGGCGATCGAACGGCGGATCGATCATGAACCGATGCGACACAGTGTTCCATGCCTTCACCACCCGCGCTTCCGGCGCCACGCGCTGTATGCGCTCGGCAAGCGACTCATGGAGCGTGGTAAAGTATCGGATCACCCCATGCTCCGGTTCCTCATCGCTTACGGGATTGGTGACATCGATCACGATCTTGCCCGCAAGCGCACGCGCATGCTCCTCGGCAACCCCTTCCGCGGAACTCCCTTTCACCGCAAGCACCGCAAGCTCGCTCCACGCGGCAACTTCACCGAACGTACCGGTCGCAACATCCATATCGAGCGCCTCGTCGACCAGAGCCGCACGATGACCGTCGCGACTTCCCACCATCACCTCATACCCGTCCAGTATGAACCCTTTTGCAAGCGCCTGTCCGACCTCGCCGGAGCCTAAAATACCGATCTTTTTTCTACTGTCCATACCGAATGATGACCTATCTTCCATGTGGGTAAGTATACGCCAATACGAGGGACACACAATGCTCACACACCCGAAAGGTGCCTGATCGCCGCCTCAACGAACGGATCGACCGCCGCCACCGGGTCGATGTCGCCTGCGGTCGTGGTTGCGGTCGTGGTTGCGGCAAGATCGACCGTAATATCGGGCGTCAATCCTCCCGGCGAGATGGAGGTACCGTTCGGGGTGTACCACCTCGCAACGGTCACCTTGAGCGAAAGCTCGTCAGTGATGGGGACAAGCTCCTGCACGCTTCCCTTGCCGTATGTGTTCACTCCGACCACGGTCGCCACCCCATGCTCCTTGAGCGCTCCCGCGAGTATTTCCGAAGCGGACGCGCTCGACTTATCGACCAACACCGCGATCCTCGGCTTATGCTCACCGAAAATGTCACGCGCTCGGGCTCGATGAAGCACCTCTTCCTTCGTAGGCCCCCGCATTTCGCGCACCACGATCGCCCCATCCGGCAAGAACCACCCCGCCATATTGACCGCGGCTTCGAGGTACCCTCCGGGATTGCCCCTGAGATCGAGAATGAGGGAATCCGCGCCACTCTGTGCGAAATCTCGCAATTCCCGTTCGAACGCATTGATCGATGTCTGTGAAAAACTGAACAAACGCAACAGGTAGAAATCCTTTTTCTCCGTCTCGGTCGGCGGTTCGCCTTCCGTGCTTTCGACCGACGGTGACTCCCCCGTGGACACGGCGACCTTGGGCACCTCACGCTCGACGACCGCGTGGGCGGTCGAAGGTATCTCGATCGTACCGCGCACGATCGGCACTTCCCGCGGCTCATCCTCGCCACTCTGCACGGTAAGCACCACCTCGGTCCCTCCCACGCCGCGAATGTACCCGACCGCCTCTTCTACCGCCATACGCTCAGTGCTGGTGCCGTCGATCAATTGAATATGGTCCCCTGCGAGAATGCCCGCTTTTTGTGCGGGAGAACCCTCGATCGGCTGAACGACCGTGATCTTTCCGTCACGGTCCCCTATCACGGCACCGATCCCTTCAAGTGAACCGCGGGTGACTATCTTGAAATCCTCCGAGACCTGCGGGCGCATGAATACGGTATACGGGTCTTCATAGCTTCCCACCAACCCTTCGATCGAACTGTAGAGGCGATCATCGGGCGTGACCTCCTCGCTGGTCGAAGTGCCAAAGGGAATGAATTTCCGCTCCAACGTATCCCACACGCGCCAAAAAACACTGAAATCCACCGACTCTGAAGAAGTTGCCACCGAAAGGTCGAGCCCACCCCCGACATGACCCACCACACCCGCGACCCGCACATCCTCGCGAACCGCATGCGTCCCGGTACGAACCCCGACGGTATAGGCACCCCACACGAGCGCGAGCACCAATCCGAAGACAACGCCGCTTTTACTGTTCATGATCGTAAATGACAGATCTCCACGCACCGGGCCGTCCGGTCGACCGCTTTTGCCCGCGCGCAAACTGATAAACAATACCGCCAGTATACCGCGCACCGAGGGTGCCATGCACGTCACCAAGGTCCGACGTTCGTTTTTGTGGTACACTCTGCGTATGCCGCATTTCGAAAAACAAGCGGTTCCGACACAGATCGTCCTTTTGGGCGGCACCGGTGACCTTGCGCGCAAAAAACTGCTCTCCGCGCTTCTGGACCTCTATGCGACCGGGGCACTCCCCGAGCGCCTGCACCTTATCGCATTCTCGAAAGACGACCTCTCGGACGACACATACCGTTCTTTCGTTCGGGAGCACGCACAGCGACCGGATCGATCGCACGAACCCGCGGTCGTCGAAGCGTTTCTGAATACCATCGAGTACGTGCGCGGCATGTTCGATGACCGTGACGCGTTCGAACGCATCCGCACGGCTCTCACCCGGTATGACACATCGATCGGCATGTGCACAAGCAAGCTCTTTTATCTCGCCGTCCCTCCGGTATTCTACGACACGATCTTCGAGCAGATCGCCCACACCCGACTCGATCTTCCCTGCGCAGAGGGCGACGGCTGGGTACGCATACTGGTCGAAAAACCCTTCGGCAGCGACCTCGCACACGCTCACATGCTCGAGGACAAGCTCTCGGTGCTTTTTCGAGAGGAGCAGGTATACCGCATCGATCACTACCTGGCGAAGGATGCGCTCCAGAACATACTCGCGTTCCGTTTCTCGAACAGCTTGTTCGAAGACCAATGGAACAATACCTATGTCGAGGGGGTATACCTGCGCGTCTTCGAGCGGTTCGATGTGTCGCAACGAGGTGCTTTTTTCGACGGTGTGGGAGCGCTACGCGACGTGGGGCAAAATCACATGCTCCAGATGCTCGCTCTCATCGCAATGGACCGCCCACACACGCTCGACACCGCGTCGTTGCGCGCCGCTCGCGCCCGAGTGCTCCGCAGCATACGCCCCGCACGTGCAGACGATGTCGACACACGTATCGTAAAGGGTCAGTACGATGGCTACCGCACGACCGCAGGGGTGGCACCGCACTCGAATACCGAGACCTACTTCGCCCTCAAAACATACCTCGATACCGAGCGATGGGAAGGTGTGCCGTGGTACCTCGAACACGGCAAAGCGATGGGTGAGAGCGTGAGCGACATCACGGTACGATTTCGCAGTGCGAAACTGTGTGTCTGTGGCGAACGTACGCCCCACGAACATCCGAACTTCCTTCGTTTTTCCATTTCCCCCGAACAAAAGATATCGATCAGATTTTGGGTGCGTACGCCCGGCACGCAGTACGCGCTCGAACCGAGTGACCTTACGTTCGACCGTGCGGAAGCGCTTCGCGGCACCGGCATCACATTGTCGGATGCGTACGAGGAAGTACTCTCCCAGGCCATATGCGGCGATCAGACACTCTTCGTGAGCAGTGATGAGCAGCAAGCGGCCTGGGCGTACATAACGGGGATACTCGAATCGTGGCATGATGTCGAGCCGGGCCGGTACGCACGCAACGGTTCGGGACCGTCATCCGATCTCAAAGACGAGATCTCCCACCTGTTCAACGTGTGGCGGCGTACGGACAAGGCGTAAGGGCCGATGATCAAGTAACCAATCAAATACCAGTATGCACATCCTCTACATAGGTCTCGGAAAAATGGGTCTCAACATGGTCGAGCGCCTGCTCGAGAAGGGGCACACGGTGGACGCGTACGATGCGAACGCGGGAGCGCGAGAACGCGCAAAAATTGCAGGAGCGAACATCACGCATTCGCTTCCAGCGCTCATCGAGGATGCACCGGGGCCCCGAACCGTGTGGCTCATGGTGCCCCACCAGGCGGTCGACACGGTGCTCGAAGAGCTTTCAGGCCTCCTTGCCAAGGGCGACACAATCATTGAAGCGGGCAACTCGCCCTATTTTGAAACGAAACGACGGGCGCGTGAAATGTCCGTCGCCGGTTTTCGTTTTCTCGACGCAGGCATATCCGGCGGACCGGGCGGAGCGCGCAAAGGCGCTTGCATCATGGTCGGCGGCGATGAATCGGTGTACAACGCGTACGAGACGCTCTTTGCCGACCTCTCGATCGAGGGCGGTTGTCTGTATGTCGGCGCCTCAGGCGCAGGACACTTCGTCAAAATGGTCCACAATGGCATCGAGTACGGCATGATGCAAGCGCTCGCGGAGGGGTTCGACGTGCTGCGCTCGTGCGAGTACGCACTTCCGCTCACCGACATTGCGGAACTCTACAACCATGGCAGCGTGATCGAATCCCGCCTGGTAGGATGGCTCAAGGATGGCTATGAAGCGTATGGTGAAGACCTCGCAGGCATTACCGGCAGTGCGCACGCAAGCGGCGAGGGAAAATGGACCGTGGAGACTGCGAAGGCGCTCGGGGTGCCCGTGCCGGTGATCGAGGATTCTCTGAAAGCCCGCGAACGGAGCCAAAAAAAGCCGAGCTACCAAGGCCAGCTCGTCTCCGTAATGCGCAACCAATTCGGAGGACATAGCGCAAGCGAGTAGTACCGTGCGTGTGGCGGAACGCGACTTTCCCCACCTCGGTATGTTCTTATGTGGAACCCCATGCTCATCGTTTGCAACACCACCCACCCGCTCGAAGACGCCGCAACACGGCTCAATGCCGCATTGCGCGACGCTCGAACGAAAGACACACTGCTTCTCCTTTCCGGCGGTAGTGCGCTTGGGCTCGTCGAACACATCGACACGTCACTCCTCGGACCGCAGAGCACCGTCTCGGTGGTGGATGAACGGTGGACGTATGAAAGGAAGGACAGCAACTATACCCTGCTTACCGACCTGCCCGCATGGAAGCGCATACTCGAAACGGGTATCCGTACGATCGATCCTCGCCCGCATGAGCCGGAGAACGTGCAGGATACCGCAAAACGCTTCGATCTCGCGCTCAAACACTGGCATGTGACCCATCGTGACGGAGTCGTCATCGCAACGCTCGGTATCGGTGAGGACGGGCACACGGCCGGTGTACTTCCGTTGCCACATGACAGAGAATCGTTCGATGCGCTCTTCTTCCATACCACGACCTGTGTTCGCGGGTACACCGTGCCGCCCGAGGTGAACCCCCACACCGCACGCATAACCGTCACCCTCGGGTACCTGGAGCGCCATGTCGACCATGCGATCGCATACGCGACCGGAACGAACAAATGCGAAGCATTGCTCGCACTCCAACGCGAGGACGGAGACGTCGCTCACACACCCGCACGCATCATGCACACCATGCGGAACGCGCACCTGTTCACGAACGTACTCGCGTAGCACGACCGGTTCACCATAAGAGGTACCGACCCGCCTCAATCTACACAAGACCTGGCCTTCAAAAGATCGGTCGCACTTGGGGACGCACCCGCCCTTATCTCCGCCACACGTGCAGCGCCGAGCTTCTCCGTAAAGCAGGCCTCTTGCTCCGGCGTCATGGTTGCGGGTATCTTGGCGGGATCGATGCCGACCGCCTCAAGCGCACGCTCTTGCACCGCGTTCAGTGAAGGACTTTTGTCCTCTCCGACCTTTTCCTCGACACCGTCACGGACCTCGGTCGCT
The DNA here is from genome assembly GCA_041920275.1 of Minisyncoccota bacterium. Lineage (GTDB taxonomy): Bacteria > Patescibacteriota > Minisyncoccia > Phycocordibacterales > UBA12088 > UBA12088. The sequence goes on from JAYRSE010000014.1 coordinate 10,770, forward strand.
ATACCTTTCGCATCGCTCAAGAGTGCTTCGACGAGCGGCCGCAACTCGAACGGATCGGCATACCACAGGTACGTCCCGGCACCGATAAGCAAGAAGAAGATGACGCCGAGTGTAAAAAAGAATATTCGAACGAGTTTTTTCACGGCGTACCACATACGCTCAAAGTATCACACAGAGACCGTAGGGGAAGCAATGGTTGTCACGCAGCTGCACACGTGGCCCGGTCACACCATTATGCCGTCCGTTGATTCTGCCATGCATACAGCACCACCCCCGCACTGACCGCGGCATTGAGCGACTCGCACCGCGAGTCGATCGGGATGCGAAGTTTGAAATCACACAAGTCCTCCGTCTTCTCACGGATCCCCCGCCCTTCGTTGCCGAGCACAAAGACGCTCGGCTTGGTAAAGTGTTCTTCCGCAAGCTTCATGCCGCCATCCGACGTGAGTCCATACACCCAAAACCCTCGCTCTTTCAAATCACGCAAGACGGTGTTCACATTACCCACCTGCACGAGTGGCACCGTGAATGCCATACCGGCGGAGACCTTTACCACCGTGCCGGTGATGCGGGCCTGCCGATGCTCCGGCACCAACACGCCCGCCACACCGAACGCCGCCGCACTGCGGATCACCGCTCCGACATTCTGCGGGTCGGTAAGTTCGTCAAGGAGCACGAGCGCGGTCCCGTCGCCGATCGCACAGGAGGTGATGAATTCTTTGTACTGGCGAAGTATTTTTTCCGGTGTTACCAGAGCCAGTACCCCTTGGTGCACCACCTCGCGATCGGCTCCCTGCGGGAGATACTTGGCATCGCAATGATCGTAAGGGATCCGATGAGTTCGAGCGAGTGCAAGGTACTCTTCGGTATCGTGACCGCTCACCAGGTAGACGTGTCGTACCGCTTCCGGTGCACGGGTAAGCGCCTCACGCACCGCGTGCTTGCCGTAGATATATGTCTTTCCTTGCTGCATGGTGTTCGTTATGAGGCGGACATTCGTCACTCCTTCAGTCCTGTTCGCGCACGACCCGAGACGTTTGGAAAACCGATGCGAACATTCAGTTCTTACGGGCCACTTCCCGGACGAAGGATCGAAGGACGCCATAATACCGCATTAAGTCAAGAATGTCCACCCACTCTCCGTCCGCATGCGATCCACCGCCACGAGGTCCGATAAGGAGTGTGGGGATCCCCGCCGCGTTGAAAAAACGGGCATCGCTCGCGCCGTGCGCGCGCACCCACCCGCAAACAACATCGCACTGTTCTTTTGCGATACGCTCGAAGGTGCGTGCGTACCCGTTCCCCTTTCGTATACCGTACGGACGCTCACTGTGGGTCACCGTGTACCGCGTATGCGGGTACCGCTTACGTGTCTGTGCGAACATTCGTTCGAGCGTGCGTCGGTCCGCTTCGCGCACGTACCGCACATCGACCGTCGCACGTGCTGCGGGCGCCACCATGTTGAACGCAGCACCACCTTCGATGAGGCCCACATTGAGCGTGGTGTACCAGTGCTCCGGGTCCTCGTGGTTCAGCAACTCCGCGGAACGCGCTTGCACCTCGGAAAGGAAACCGATGAGCTCGACGATCGCAGAACGACCGAGCCATGGCTTGCTCCCATGCGCCGCAACACCCGTGGTCGATACCTCGAGACCCCAGAGACCCTTTGCGGACTCTTCGAACTTCCACCAACCGGAGCCATCGGGCAAAAAAGCCACATCCCCGGTATACCCCTCTTGCTCGAGCAGGTACCGCACACTTCCGGCGGTGCCCCATTCCTCGTCCGCGGTCAGCATCACCCCAATATCATACCGCCGCACGTCGACCCCCAGCTCTTTAAGGAGGTGCAGGTAGCACGCGACCGCGAACTTCATATCGATCGCTCCCCTGCCGACGAGCTTTGAGTCCTCGCGTCTCGCATGAAAGAGCTCCTCGGGGGCCGCAACCACGTCGATGTGTGCCGCAAGCCACAACTTGGCGGATTTACGCCTGGTGGGTGTGATCACGAGCGAAGGAATACCCCCGTGTTCGTACTCACGTATGTAGAGCGGGACCGGCTGCAATTCGCTCTTCACCCACTCGAAAAGCTCATGCGCAGCGACCGTATCACCGGTCACGGTCGGAAACGAAATGAGTTTTTGCAAATAGTGTTCAAGTGTCATACTGTGCAATGATACCGCATAATAGTGTGGCGGCGAACTCTCGTCCGCCGCCACCGTGCCTCACAGGCCGAGACAACCCAACCACTCATCCTTCGTCGGTCTCTTCCGAGGAAGGGATGGGAACCGATTGTGCATCGTGCGAAAGAGCCCATCAACATCCTCTATGTCGCCCCCCTTCGCATGTTCGAACACTTCCTCAACAATGCGAATGAGTCCATCACCCGCTTCGGCGATCCACTTCATCTTCGGGAATGCCGGGAACGGACGAAATTCGATCGTCCACGGCTTTTCGTCACGAGGTGGTGACAATCGCACAAGATCACGTTGCACTCCCGCATCGATTACGTTCCACGGCTCGGAACCACGTTCCGGCAAGACAATCCAATCGAAAAAATCATTCCCGCTCGTACCACCCCTGAGACCGATAAGCCGCGGCACCGACCGGAAATACTCTATTCTCGACTCTCGCGTATACCACTCGTACTGCGGCATACGCCACGGAGCGCTATACTCGAACCAGAGTCGTATGCGTTCGGTCGGATCCGGCATACCATAATGCCGTGTGACCGCACACACATGGTACGGCGCGATCGCGTTCAGGTAGTTCACGACCAAGTTTGCGATCTCACTCACTTCCGTCACCTCACGAGGGTCGAACGACCATGGGGTTCCGTCCGGCTTCTTCCAGCCCAAGTGGAAATGGGTCGCCTGAGCGCCTCCTATCCGGCCCACCAATTGCCACCTCTCCGGTGCTTCGCGCCGAAGTCCGTGCAATATCGCCTTATGACGAGCTGAAAGAGTCTTATCCGTGAGCATTTCCGACCCCGAACAAGCAAACTCCGGAAGATATTGCTCGGTGGAAATGTTCCCGTTTTTGCCCAACAAGGTACGTATCACGTCCAACCCTTTCTCGATCGACGGAACAATACCCATCCCATCGGTTGCCACTTCCGAGCACACCTCTGCCTGAGAGGGACCGAGCTCGAAAGAGACACCACATTGCGCCAATATTTCACGCATACCGTGAAATGCGTGACGGAACGGAAAAGCGCCGCCTTCTCGATCCAGTGTCATGACCTCAAGCTCACAACCGAGTGTTATGAAGCTCATCGCTGATTCCTCCGAACAAGGTTGAAAAAGAACGATTCGCAACACGTTTTGTGCCGCCCGGTGCTCACTCGACAGCTATCAAGTCTGCACCGCGCGACACAAAAGACCGCCCTTTCGGGGCGGTCTTTTGTGGCACCTGCACTATCCACGAAAAACCGCCCCGGAGGAGCTAAAGAAGCCGAAAAAGCGAACGGTGGATTTCATGCTCTTCATGTTCATACAGTATGCGAGTGCGTTCGTCTTGTCAAGATTACCCATAGTATTCTTGTTCGAAAAATCCGAGGTCACTATGCCGACATCGGTATCAGGAGATCGGTCATCGGTATGCCCTTACCGAGACCGCCTCAACATCGCACGATCGTCCCGCACCGTGTGTGTACCATTTGGCATCACTCCTCGACCGATACGCCAGGCCGTCCTCATCACTTGCAAGCGAAAACACCGCGCAGAGCTCCACTTCGCCCTCAAGTACGTTACCGGTGGGTGTGAGCGGCTTCACGACGCGGTACTCGTACGGAACACCTGTGTCGGGATCCTTCTCTGAAGAACAGTACATATACCTATACTCACTCGAACGATCGAGGTCGGAAAGCGCACCGGGTAAACGATCGAATTCGTTCACATACGAATGAATGCACGTTGCAATGTTTGAAAGCGCGCTCGCACGCTGTGCGTCAAAACCCCGCATTCGCGCCTCGTTCGGGGAACCGGCGACCAGAAAACCGAGCGCGATACCGCACACCACGATGCCGGTAAGCGAATAACCGAATAGCTGGAACGTGCGCCGCGGGATGTCCTGCCTGTACTGCACCTTCTTGCGTTCAAGGAAGTAGAAACCGAATATCATACCCGCAATGGCGAGAATGATGAACGCCTTCAGGAAAAACCGCATCGTGAGCTCCCCGCGGAGGAAGGTGGTCAAAATAGACACCAGGTCACCCACGATCGTGACCGAAGCGATGAGGAGCACAAGGTACGTGAGCCACTTGGTGAGCTTGCTCTCTGTTTTGGCCTCATCTTCGCGAAAACGGCGAAACCAAAGCCGTATCACCAAGTAATACGCCGGATACGCCACAATGAGCGCAGCTATCGCATAGTAGATCGCATCTACGACACGTTCATATGCATATGAACCGTAGTAATTGTTCACATCGGTGAGTTTGTCGGGGAAATAGTTGTTGACGACCTGGAAGTACAACGTACCGAGCGCCGCCGTCACCATACCAAGCAAAATGAACGAAAAGAAGTTGAGCACGATGTCGAACGTGCTCGCCCCCCGCACTCCGCGAACCTCGGAGGCCGGCGCCGGAACACCGGTCGCCACGAGCGCCGCGGCATACGCACGGTCACACTCATCCTCCGACCAACCGACGGCGATCAATTGCTCTTTGATCGCTTCCTTGCCGACCCCTGCCCGAACGCGCCCTTCGATATGCTGCTGCAGTGTTTGCTGTTCCATAGAAAATTTGGGAGATATATCGTATACGGATCCGACATTGCTTCACCGCAACATCAGGATCGTTGATAATTCCAGTACAAACTCAGTATACACCTGCAAGATTCCGTCGCAACGCATCAAATGCTGCGAAATTACGCATAATTTGAAGCAAATTTCAGTATCCACAGGTTATACCCATATCCCATTGACAATATCTGAAAGAGGCGTATTACGTATACAGAGATCAATCATCTTGTGACTGAGTAGGGAGGATGCGATGAACACACTGCAACGTTGTTTTCGCGATTGGCGAAAACAAATGCTCGGCCTGATCAAGACTGCAAACGATGACTCCACCGCGACCATGCTGGGCGATATGCTCGCACAGGCGCGGCATGCGGTGCGTGACAGACGAACACTGCGGTACGCCCGCACGTTCTTAAATGGCAAGGATCCGCGCAAGGCGGGCGCTGAAGGCCTCGAGGCATGCGTATGCGCCTTTGCGACGCACAAGCACTGCGGTGCGGCGCACTACAGACGCCACAATCCCGCTCTTTGGGTCAACGCCTAAAAGTGCGCACGAGCCACGATCGGAGTTCGTCATGACAAAGACCACACATCACAAAGCCCGGCGAGATACTTCTCGTCCGGGCTTTCAGCATGCCGACCCGAAGTTAACGAGACTTGGTGGTGAAATTTTTTACTCCACCCAGCACGATCCATTCGTTCCCATCATCATCCTCATATTCCACCCCGATCGCATAGTAATGCACCGTATTGAAGTCGAGAGATGTCACTATGGCAGTATAGGAATCCTCGGTGTCAAGATCGGTGTCGAGCAATACCTTCTGCAACGCATCACCGTCGGTCTTGATACGCGAGTACTTGTTGTAAAGCTTCGGTACGTTCAGAACCGCATTCCGGTCCTCACCGTACACAAAGAATGCGGTACCGTTGCGGAAATCGTTCATGGATGCTTTTCCTGCAAGCGTTGCGGAGTACGGCGCCACGTCGCTTGTGCGCATGGTCTCGACCCGCGGTTTTTCCCCCACGATGTCGACCGGCGTCCTGAACGAACGTATCGCACTGTAGTTCTTCACCCCGCGCTCATCGTATCCCACCACGCGCACGTAGTAGGTCGTCGACTCATCAAGGTTGCGCGCCGTGTAGGTCGTGTTCACGTCGCCTTCTCGATATAGCGTACGTACGGGAGTCTTTTGATAGAGATCGTTCGGGTCGTCACCGTACTCGAACCACACAGTGGCGCGAGCGCCGGCCTTTCCGAACGAGGGCTTGGCGGAAAAGGTCGCACGGTCATCCTTTACATCCTCCACACCGACCCAACCGACACGCACGTTGGATGAGCGATCGTACACGTCGACCAGTGTGGTGAACGAACGCACGGCACCATACGATCGAACACCGTTGCGCTCCACGACCGCGCGGTAGTGATAGGTGGTATCATGTACCAGCTGATCCACTTTGCGGTCGAAGGTCTTGCTGCCGAAGTTGCTTGTGGGTGCCTCCGGAGCGGTCGAGAACCACAGGTCATTCTTGTTCGTGCCATACATGAACCACACCCTCGTCCCCGCAGTAGGTGAGGTCCCGATACCGCCTGAAAGTCGTGCGCTTGATGTGGTGATCATGTCGGCGCCACGTGTGGTCACTCCGGAAGAAGTATGCGTGGGGACGGTCTTCGTCCGCTTCACGGTCGTCGAGGTGACCGATCTCTCGGTAGCGCCCGAGGTGCCGTAAAGCTCTTGAAAGACGCGAACATACTCGGTGATATACGCGTTCTTTTCCTTCTCGGTCGCAAACGTATGCCCGCCCCACGTATAGGTTACCGCATGAGCACCCGTGGGAATCGCGAGAGCGAGCACCACCAAAACCGGAACGACGATTCGATAGAGCTGTAACGAGAGTGAGAAAGTGTTCATATACTCTTATTATAGCATACAAATTATTACTTGTCCAGTGCCCGTCGCGTAAGTCCTCACAGCATCTGCGAAGCCGAAAAGTGCGCCAAGTTAGGCGGTAAGACTTGGCCTAGCGGCCCGGAACGCCGCCTAACATGGCGCACTTTCTGACTTCGCTACACGAAGGGGGTGAGCGGTTACCCCGTCACCCCACACTATCACATGGTACGTCCTCGGCACTCCTCGGGAGAATGCCTCGCATGATCCAGCGATGTACCGCGAAAAAGCGCGGTGTGTGAGCGAACGAGACAGCGACCGGGAGCATGCGCCCCCGTCTGTATCGATGCCGAGAGGCGTCGCTGCAGGCGAGACGCGAGAATACCGGGGTTTGAAATGTAACTTGCTCGTGCTACCGTCCCGTTTTCTTTCCCTTCTTGGGACGAGCGCCGGTGCGCGCAACAAGGTCGAGCGTCTCATTGATGCGGATGCGCTCCACGAAGTCCGGCACGTGCGACACCAGAAGCATGGTCCCCGCATAGGCGTCGAGTGCTTGGGCTATGACGGGAATATGGCGGAAATTGATGTGATTGGTCGGCTCGTCGAGTATAAGCAGACCCGGGCGCAAAAGCGTCAACCGTGCGAACGACACCAACCCTTTTTGTCCTTCCGAAAGGCGGCCGATGGGGGTCTTCATGACCTCGCCCGTAAGCAGAAAACCGGCCGCAAGCGAACGCATCTCCTCCGGACTTCCCTCCTCCATCGCATCCATCAAGCAATCGTATACCGTTTGATCGACGTCGAGATTGGAAAAATCCTGCCGATAGTAGCCGATCTTCACCCCTTCCGCGACGGACTCACCCACCGCGTGGCCCGAAGCGAGCGATTCGAGGAGCGTGGTCTTGCCGATACCGTTGGGACCGACGATATGCACATGGTCCCCGCGCCGGTACACCAGATCACACGGCACATCGACCGGCTCATGCACTTCGACCACGCGGTACGAAGTGAGCGTGAGCACCTCCATCGGCACCCCTTCCTGCACCGGTATCACGAACGGCCGAATGGTCCTGTCGTCCTTTCGTACCTCGACCTTGTTCTCCTCATACTCCTCGACCTTCTCGCGCATCCGTTTCGCCACCATGCGCATGCCGCCACCCTTGTTCGCAAAAAAGTTCGCCTTGTCCTTGTTCTCACGGATCTCCTTCTCGAGCTGCGCGTTCTTGCGCTTCTCGCGCTCGACCCGCGCGGCGATCTCGGCGACCACGTCGAAATAGTTGCCCTCATAGCGCTCCACGGTGCGCGTCTGTACGTTCATGTACAACACCCCGTGTGTGAACGCGTTCAAGAAGTCCGCATCGTGCGAGATCACGAGCACGGTCTTGCGGTACTCCCGCAAGAACGCCGTCAGGTGTTCGATACCGGCGCGGTCCAGGTTGTTGGTCGGCTCATCGAGCAAGAGCACATCGGGATTCTGAATGAGTGCCGAAGCGAGCAACAGACGCGCCTGCTGGCCTCCCGAAAAGCTACCGACCGTACGGTCCTTGAAACCCTCGTTTTGGGGCAGTTGCACCACGTCGAGCACATCGTCTATCTTCGGATCGATATCGTACACCGTTTCGGAAAAACATGCCGAGAAGAACTCGCGTACCGTGAGCGAAAGCTCGTCGCGCGGTATGACCTGCCGCGAAACGGCGATGCTCGTTCGCGGGACGACGCTCACCATGCCGCTTACCGGCGTGTGTACACCCGCAATGAGCCCGAAGAGCGTGCTTTTACCCGCACCGTTCTGCCCCATAAGCGTCAACTTGGCGCCACGACGGATCGAGAAGCTCGCATTCGTGAGAATGGGGTGCAACGGGCCGTATTCGAAGGTCACGTCCTTGAAGGTGATAAGTCCAACATCATTTGCCATAGATGTCCAGAGTACACTACCAATGGCTCAAGAGCAACCTTGTTATTGTTTGATCTGCGAGATGAAGCGCGTGCGATCCTCGAGGAGCGTTCCCTGTCGAAAATGCTCAAAAACGACCGACGGCCGGAACGGAACCTCGTCGGTGGGAGTGACCCACTCCACCCGCGCAAGCTCGTGCGCATGTGTTGCACCCGCATGGCGAGCACTCGTACAGTCACCACCGTTCGTTACTTCCAGCAAAAACTCAAATAACTGCCGTCCTTCTTTATCGTAGAATGTATGTACGAAGAGAAGACGCCCCACCTGCGCCTCCACCCCGAGCTCCTCGCGCAACTCGCGCACCAGACACTCCGACACCGACTCACCGTGGTCGAGGTGCCCGCCCGGAAGCACGGCGAAGCTCGGGTCGTGTGCGTGGCGCACCGTGAGCAGCTTGCCTTCATGCAGGATCACCCCGCGACATCGTACGGCAAATCGATCGTGCTCGATGTTCATGTTGGCATGATTTATTATTCGTTCCACACCCCACGTCACGAGGTGCACATTACCGGTCTCACGCCCTACTGCAGTCGTGTTGGATCGCAGGGGTACTCTTGACCGGGCAACGGTATCGCGAGCATATCTCGTATGTTCTTTTTCACCTGCGCATGGTCGTTCTTGAGCCGTTCGAGCACGGGCAGCAACTCATCGAGGTGATTTTGAAGATTTGCACGGGCGGGATCGTCCGGCGCGGCGGTCCTTAACACTTCTGTGACACGGTCGATCTGCTCTGAGTACGTCCGATCGCTCTCCTCGACAACCTCGAGAAGCTCCTGCAGCTGTACAATGGCTTTTTCCACCTGCTCAAATCGTGCACCGACATACTCTGCACCCTCTATGGAAGCTCCCGAGCTACGCACAGCATTCTTGGCGGCACCGGGAATCGGACCATCGTAGTTTCCTAAAAATTTCTCCTCCATATTGTTTGGTTATTTGATCGTCTCGAGCGGTACTTGATAATACGCATTGAAGAATGGAGCGAGCGCTGCGCACGTCGCGGAGACGAACTCGTCCTTGCGGGTGAACATGTCATCACTCCACTCACCCATGCTGCCGTTCGCCGACCGCACATCTTTGCCGGCGGTAAGCGCGTGCATGATGGGGCCGAGCTCCTTCCCTTCACGGTAGAGCATGTCCGCGATCGCGTCGGGCACTTCGAGCGCCGGAGAGAAGCCGTAATGCCCCTCACCCGCAGCATTCTCGATGTACACACAGCCGAACAAGTAGGCATGCTCGCCGAACCGTTCGGTGCCACCCTCGATACCGATGTACAGGTCTGCCTCGACACCTTCTTGCCGCATCGCCCGCACGCGCCCGTACGCACCGCGCATCACCTCATCCCGCGAGATGGGCATATGCGATACTCCGGACGGCGCGTCGCACGGCACATACTCGATGAAGTCGCGTACACCATCGAAATATGGACACACCGCAAAGGCGCCCTTCACTCCATCCACTTTCGGCGCGCGCATGGTCCCTATCGCTACTCGCATGCACGCAGTATACCAAATGCACGACCCGACACGCCACCACCCATCAGTTTCATACCCCCGCTCCACCCCGCTTCTGTCGCACGTACTCCATCGCTCCATAGATACCGCCGAAGTCCCCCAGCTCCGCTTGTTTGACCGCGGGCATGCGGGGATAGGTGAGTATCGACCGCAGGTGTTCGGCGATACGTGAGACCGGTATCGCCGGATCACCGGTGATCATGGAGCCGCCAAGCACCACCGCATCGGGAGACCAGTGCACGATCGTATTATTGAGCATGTACGCGCACCAAAGCGCGAGCTCCTCCCACACCGCGGGATCGTGTACTTCGTAGGGCTTCATGCCGAAACGTCGCTCGGTCGCGATCCCGGAGGCACACCCCTCGATCGTGGCGCGTTCGCACGAAGGGCACGCGCTCTTGTCGAAGTCGATGTACTGCCGGCCCGGCTCGGTACTCACCCCCACCGACTCGATGTGCTGACTCACAATACGCGCACCACCGATACCCGTCGACACAGTGAGATACGCCACCACCTCGTGGCCCCTCCCCGCCCCATGCACAGCTTCGCCAAGACCGATGATCGCGGTGTCGTTGTCGAGAAAGACCGGTACGCCAAAAAAGGCGGCGCAGTCATCCGTGAACGAACGGCTGAACCATTCCGAGGGCAAATTGGGCGCCGGACAGAGCTTCACTCCGCCACTCCGATCGACCGGACACGCTATACCACCCCCGAGCGCGTCGATGGGTGCCTCGCCCCCGAGCTCCCGCGCCACACCGCGTATCGTCTCGAAGAGAACGTCGAGGTCCTTCGGGGTATCGAACTTTTTCGGTGCCGCGAACTCTTTGCCGTCGTGCGAGATCGAAACACGCGTCTTGGTGCCTCCGATGTCAAAATATACGTACATACGTGGATCAAGTGAACTTGTTCATATGCAAAAACACTGCGGGAGCTTCCGCACGGTGCCGGAAACGAATACGTTTCCGCACCTCGAAGGGTACGAACGGTGTTCGCTCGGTGACCATCGGAACCGTTGGGACCCCCGACACCACCCAGTATACCACCCCATACCCGACCACGCTCCTTTTCACGACCACCCTGGACCGAGTGGTGCACTGGTACTACGACGGGTCGGCCTCTTCATACGCAGAGCGCTGGGCTGCAAGAAGAGATTCGCATTCCTCCTTCACGAAACGCGCAAGATCCGGCACATGTTCCTCGAGGAACCGATCGACCCGCTCACGCCGGCCCGCAGTGTCGGGATCATCGTTACCGCCCTCGAACAATCGGAAGAGCTCATTCTGATGCTCCGGGGTAAGCGCTTCCCATACCCTGCGCATCACGGCGTGGAACAAGACCTCCGTGATATCGGCCAGCAATTCATTGCGCTCTTCTTCGGGGAGTATATCAAGCCCCATGTCAGCAATCGCTTCTTTGAAGTTGTCGGGTATGGTGAACATGGTGTGTGTAATGGATCAAGATTGGCCGGGTGCTCGCTGTATCACCGCGCTAATGTCATTGAAAAGACTTGCCATAGTGACACCTTCCGTCTTTTGCGCACTGTCTACAAGCTTCCTCACCGGCTCGCCGTACTGCATCTCCAGTTCCGAAAGAACGCTCCGCATGAACGCCTCGGTCTCAGTACTCAAACTCACCTGAGCCGAATTTCCACCCGAACTCGGCAAAGTGTATGTCTGACCTTCGGTGGTGTCGTACAGTTTCGCCACATCAACATAACCGAGCGACTTCCAAGCATCGATCACCGCGCTCTGATGGACTTCCGGCAGATCGGTAAATGCATTGCACGACCCGAACACTTTTTTCCACGCATCATGCGCCGATTCGGGCAGATACATTCCCTCATTCCACTCATCCCCTATCTGCGTATCTATGACCCTCGTCGCTCTCCGCATCGAGTCAAGCGCGCTCTTGAGCTGTGCTTCGGGCCACGCACCAAGACGTACGGTATCGACGCCTGTCACCGGAGGTGCTTCCGGAGCGACCACACGCGTACCCTCGAGCGCTGCTAACCGCTCCATCATCGCCTTTCTTTCAAGTTCGAGCTCCGCAAGCGTTCGCTGCGTTTCCGCCAATTGTTCCTGCACACTCGCCTCTTGTTGTTGCAATGCTTCAAGTTGTTGCCTCTGAGACTCAGGAACCGACTTTGCATCGGGAACGACTTCGGGCGGTGGAGCCGCCGGCACTTCGTTCTGAGGCACATGGTTTTGCTCTGCTGGGGTCGATTGGGTGGGTGTTACCGCACCGCTTGCGGGTGTCTGGTCGATGACACTTGAGGGTTCGGTGGTGGAGGGAGCATGTGCGGCGGAAGGTACTTTTCGTAACACCTCATCTCCCTCAGACCATTTTTGATCGTCCGGCATAAAAGACCTCGCCCGCGCCTCGGCGAGCGCGTTGTTGTTGGTCTGAGCGAGAAATGTATTGCGCTGTTCTGCACGCAGAATTTCATCATTCGAAGGCGCCCGGTCGATCATTCGCAGGGGTTCAGGTGCCACAACCTGTTCTGGTGCTGTCACAGATAGGGAGGGAGGTGTCTGGGTGTCGGTACCGATGAGGTCCGGACGGAAGCGGGCGATGAAGCTCTCTACCATATCTTTGGGAAGATCGATATTGTACGGGCTATTTTTCCCCACCACATCCCAATCCTCTTTCACACCGAACATACCCTTGAACTCTTGCGCAATCGCGGGGTCGCCCCTAAAGTCCTCCATTGCACCCTGCAGTTGGAACGCGACCTTACCCGCTTCATCCGCGGTAAGTCCGGACCACGTTCCCCGGAGGTGTTTAATGAGCTCACCTTGAACGCTTGCACCCTTTTCATACACTCCACTCACCTGAAAACGCTCCACCCGTGCGTCGTTGAAATGCTCCGCCGAGAGCGCTTTCATGTACTCACGCGGAGCGAGAGGTGCGGTCTTTTCGACCGGTGCGAGTGGTTCCGGTTCAGCATTCGGTCCGGCACCCGCTCCGCGACCCCGAGCGTCCGCAAGCACCTCGTCATTCCTCGCACTGAGTTCGCTATTTTCCCACGAAGCACGCATCGCTTCAGCCATGGTCGGCGTGTGGTCCATTGTTGGCACCGCAGCAGCGGACTTCTCCGGTTCTTGCGATAGATTCTGCGGTTCTACTGCCGGCGTAGCTTCCGGTGCGGGCTCCACGGGTGTCTCGGGTGAGACATTGGGTGCACCTTCCTTTGGTACAGTAACATCTGCACCGGGTGCCGCATTTCCCTCGACCGAGTATACGGGCAGATCTTTCGCAGCGCCGTTTGTGTCAGGTACTCGACCCAAAGATGCGTCAAGACTCTCACGTAGGTACTGACGAAATGCGTCACCCGCCGTGGTAAAATCTCCCGAAGGGGCAAGGATCGTCGGGCCATCCGTGGGCGGAGCCACAGGATCCGTATTCAAAGGCGGCGTCCCCTCGACCGGCACGTCGGCGGGAGACAGAGCGCTCTCAACAGCAGCGTACGCACCGGAGGCGCCGGCACCGGCGGCGATCGCCGCACCGGCGGCACCAGCGGTCGCGATATGTTTACGTATGCGCACTCCTTGGTTTACCTTCAACCGGTTCTCACGCTCCTCGGCAAGACTGCGTGTTTCCCAGCTTTCATTTTTTGCAGCTTCCCTCAACACACCCAATTTACGCGCTCCGTACTGCTCGGCCATCCTGTCACCCAACATCTTCACACCCATCGCCGCGCCGACCCCCGCAGAACCGGCGACAATACGTCGGCCCGTAAGAAGTGCACCGGTGCCCGCCGATGCGGCAATACCCAGCCCCGCAGCTGCGGAAAACGCCACGCCACCCACTCCGACCGCTCCCGCACCAATGAGCACTTTGTTGTACCACTTGGCGTGGCGATACATCTGCCACAGTCGGACCAAACGGTTTTTTGATTCACCGTTCGTATCTTGATCAAGCCGTGCCGCTTCGATCAGCTTCACATCCTCATCGATACGTTTATCGAGCACGACGGCATGCCATTTCATGATCCTCGAACGCTTCTCGACTGCGCTCCTTTCCGCCTCATCAGGCCGCGTATTCTCCTTTACCACAAAACGACGCTTATACGACTTGATGCGTTCTTCCCGCTCCGCATACACTCTGCCAAGCAGTGCATTGTATCGTTTCTCCTCCTCCTCCATTGCGGCGCGCGCTTCTTTGAGTTTGCTCGAAGAGAACATCCACCTGAATACACCCCCTTCGCGTCGAAGCGATTCGTATTCATCCAATTTGGCAAGGTAGTCCCCCCGCGCATTGTTCAATTCCTTGGTGAATGTATGGTATCTCTCACGCGCCGCCTTCCATTCAAGATCCATCGCTGCGAGGTGCTCCGGTTGCGCCTCCGTGTTCGCCGCTTCGCTCGACTCGAAATCGACGTCAGACACCACCTCGGCAGCGGTCGGTTGCCCTTGGGGTATCGGCTCCGTCGGTGCGGGCTCAGGTCTCGACTCAGATGCACTTTTGGTTTTCATCGTTTTTCCGTATCGCATGACGATACGGCGGACGGCAATGCGCAAACCGCCCGTTTCCGGGAATCGACCAAGCCACTCTGAGAATTCTTTTTCAGAGTCTGCTTTCAAATGACTCGTTCCATGTTCAATGCTCATGGCGGCCGCCATGTTTGGCACCTCGTCGAGCATGGTTGCTAGTGTCGCGCATGGGACGTGATTTCCTTTATTGTCAGGAATCGTGCGTACCGAAGCCAAAAACCTCTTAAGGCCGGTAACATTGCCGGCATCAGCATACGACTGTATGATGTCAACAAACCCCCGCTCTTCTTCACCACCACCTTCTTTCGCTGTGAAATCCTTTTCATGCTGCCATCTAAGCAGGTCTTCACCAGACACACACATGTGCATCCATTCGCCTTTGTATGAAGCAACGATCGCTTTACATTCCCCTTCGTTGACGTATGTGAGTTCAAGAAACCATGTATTATCGTACTCACCGGTTTCTTTATCACGAACGACAATCGACTTTCCAAAAAACGCCTCCACACGTTTTTTAATCACCTCCCCGGATGGCAAGAGAACTCCTTCTTTCGCGTCACTTGAGTTAACATCAGTTTCTGAAGCCGCTTCACCCTTCTCGGAATCGGTGCCGGTTGTCGCTTCGACAGTAGCCGGTGTTCCTTCCGGGGTCAGCTCCTCGGACGTAGGTTCGGGGGTGGGAGCGGCTTCCTCTCCGGTCGACGAAGGTGTGGTGGGATTTTTGATGCCCTCAACATACTTTTTGACAATTCCTTTAACCCGACGCACGTACTGGAACGGCAGTGAAGTGGACAACTCGTTCAAGAGAGCGGTAAACGTGCCGTCGAGAGGGCGTGCACCGACAGCGATATCCCGCAACACCTCAAGGCGTTCGACGATCGTCGAGGTCTCCACGATACCATGCGCGGAAGTCTCCACCCCACCATCCACCCTCTTGACCGTTTCGATCAATCGTTCCAAATAGCCGAGATCCACCTCCGAAATATCTACGGTATTCAAGATGCTCTTGAACTCGTCAGCGGAATGTGCGGGGGGTCGACCAACTCGTTCGGAAGGTGAATGTTCAAGAACGACCGGTGCCCCTTCCACCTGTTTTTTCACCCCGTCCTCGGTTGCGGACGGAGTGCCAACATGTAGATCCGCGGTGGCCTGAGGCGTCCCGGCCGATGCGTTGCTTGCCAGGGTTGCATCGATCGTCTTTTGTTTTTTTTCTGTTCCTCGACCAAGAAAGCCCACCCCTCTCTTCTTATCTTCTTCAATCTTCGCTTTCAATGCGTCGAACGCCGTTCTGTTGCGTTCCAAAGCACGGTCGATCAAATATTTCGCATCCGCTTGTATATTTTTCGCTTCCTTGCCCGTGATCGTGTGCTCAATGAGGCCGTATAGATGATCTTTCGAACCCTCGTCAGCGTACTTCTTGCGCACATATTCAAGCACTCCCTTGGCTGCCGGATCGGAGCTTTCGATCGCTTGCGTTGCCGCGTCGATCTTATCGCAAACCTTTGCCATTTCTGTAACGGACGGGATCATGTCTTTGAAACCGGCTTTTTCCAAACGCTCGAGCAATTCTCTGAAACTCTTCGGTCGCGATCTCTCGGCTTCGGTGAAAACAGCGTGCTCCGGGGTTTTCGCCGGAGCATTCGACGCATCCGATGCCACCGATGCTGGCGGTTCAGGATGCACTCCGGAATCGGAGGAGACATTGTCCAGCGGCTGCTCGCCCATCAGTTTGGCAATCTCCACATACATCTGATCAAGAGTGGGAGTGGGAGTGGGAGGTACGCCGGCTTCTGGAACGCCGGCCTTTCGAAATGCCTGCTGCATCGGTCCTTCCAGTTTTCCCATGGTACTTTCACTTTACCGCCTTCCGCGGGACGTACGCAAGTCCACCTACTGAAATGATTGGGGAAAGTGGGTGACGTCAATTATGTGCGATCAGACCCTGTCCGAAGCGGACGACCAGGGCACATTCGACCACCACCTCCGGCATACGAAGCGGCGAGGCGAACGTACCAATTCGTTCCATTTCTGAACGACCCATAGTACACTGGGTGCACACCTAACGCATTTTACACCGCATGAAGCGACTTGCACTTCGCATACTCACCCTCACGGTCCTTGGCCTTGGCATCTACCTGTTCCTGCAAACGCCGTCGAACGACCGCAACTGGACGACCGACGCCTCCCGCATTCCTGCGATTCGCATGGAAGACAATAACGCCATTATTTCGGACGTACGCGACTGGCGGTACGATGCCAACGGCCCCACGGAAGAACGCTGGAAGGAGGGGCGCTATCGCCCCGAAGACATCACCCGCGTATGGTTCGTGGTCAACCCTTTCAAAGGGTGGGATGGTGTCGCACACACCATGCTCGTGTTCGACTTCAAGGATAGCGAACCCGTGGTGGTGTCCGTGGAGGCCCGCAGAGAGCACGGTGAGGATTTCTGGATCGGCACGGGTCTCTTGCGCCAGTACGAGCTCATCTATCTTTGGGGCACGGAGCGCGACTTCTATACCCGGCGTGCGGTGTACTGGGGTGAAGAGCTTTTTATGTACCCGCTCAAGATGGATCATGCGTATGCCGTCGAGCTTTTCGAGACGCTCGCGCGTGCCACGAACGAGCTCCCGGAACACCCGCGCTTCTACAACAGCCTCACCGACAACTGCACCAACCTGCTCGCCGACAGTGCAAACGCGGTGAGGCCCGACACCCTGTCTTGGCACATCGCGCGCATTTTGCCCGGCTACTCGGAGGAGTTCCTCTACGACCTCGGCTACTTTGACGCTTCGGGCACGCTCGAAGAGGTCAAGGCGCGCTACGCGGTACGCGACCTCGTACGCGAGGTGGCGAATGAAGAGGATTTCTCCGCGGCGCTGCGGCAACGCCTCACTGGGCATTGAAAAAACTACAGCACCGGTTACAGTATTAGCAATGGGTCTAGATAACGTTAACCCTCTCAAGGTGTTAGGGTCTAGATAACTTACAATTTATTTTACTCCACCGTCACACTCTTGGCGAGGTTTCGGGGCTTGTCCACATCGAGAGAACGCTCGATCGCCATTATAGTAGGCAAAGGGCTGCAAAGGAACACCCTTTTGCCGACCGTGTCGACAGACGCCGTTCACTGTACCGCTTCGTGGATCACTGTAACCACGAACGGAAGCATGGCGGACTCGGGAATCAAACACCGATCGAGAGACTGACGAAGTTTGCGAACGGAAAGACCGGGGAGAGGTCGATATCCTCCCTAGGCGGGGACAACGCGTAGATAATTTTTTTTACTACATGTGAGTGTACCATTCATGCGTGTTTGTGTTGCGCGCACACCACAGTATGATATGTTCAAGCGTGGACAACAGAGGAGACCGGCAATGAACCTGCGAGTAACCTTCGCAGCAGGTACACCACCAGAGCTAATCGGACAAATATGTGAGAGCACGCGCTTGTCAACGTACCACGTTCTTGTTGAACCCAATTACGTACGCCGCGTCACCATTCCAGACAATGACTGGAATGCTTTGGGCGATGTGCTTAAGCAGCTCATGATGGCTGAAGAAGTCCGCAAGATCAAATCACGAACGCATCCCGTTTGTTGAACCGCAGCGCCGGCAGTACATGCCGGCGTTTTTTCGTTAGAAGCACCCACAGACACCATACTCGCGCCAACCGAAGCACCCACGACACGCGCAACTTCTCATTGCTTGCAGCCCAGCGATAGAGCGCAAGGGAGAGGAACACTGCAAAGGTAACACTCCCGGCAAGATGCAGGAGTGTGAACGGAATCTGACCCATAAGGGCAACCATAAACGGCTGGCCCCACAAGAGCGGGCCTACGGTTAGGCCGGTCACTGCATCGTAGAAAAGGAAAAGGGGTCACCTTTTTCAGGCCTCCCCCAGGTCTTCGGGTAGACTCAAGTCCGAACTTTCGCACGATCTTGGTTAACCGGTCGTCAGTACCAAACGGCCTATCACGTTCTATGCTCACCTCGATAGCATCCTCTTCTTCTTGTGTCTGTGGTTCGTTCATCCACGTGAGATAGTTGCGTGGTTCTGAAACGGGCCAAGGCGACATAAGCTTCTTTTGTTCAGGAGTGCCCTTTTCCCTCATCGTTCCGCTACTTTAGTCTGTTCCAAATAACTTTTATATCTTTTTCTGTTTTCCACATATCGAAAATACTTTTACGAAGCTCTTGGTGTTGTGGGTACCCTTCGTCAAAAATGTTCTCTGGTAACAAATCAGGACATTCAACATTGAGCAGTACGGTAAGGGCTTCCTTTAGGTCGTTGTATTTTTGTTTTCCCAGGATTTCTTCTTGGTCAGTTCCTAGTCCATACCACGTATAGAAGTGCCACAACTCGTGCATTACTGTCTTACGAACCGTATCTCGAGGGACTGTGACGTAAAATATGTTTTCCAAAATACTGTAGGGATTTCTGTTGTTTATCGCTAGGTAGGCAGTTACATCCTCAGGTAATGAAACACCAAAAACAGCCGCCGCTCTTTTGTGGTATTCATCAGAAACAACAGACCACTCTTCTGAATATTTTTCTATATATGTCTCGATAGAGACATCGTTTTCTGCCAAATACGTGTCAATAAAAGATGAAGCATCTTCTTCAATGGGACTTTCACCACACTTTGCTGTTAGAAGTTCGTACACCTTTGTCGGGTTTGGGTTATTGTTAGAACTCTTACCCTTATTGAGCAGACACCAAACATCTTTATCTCTACTGTATTCAAAAACCACTTTCATTACTAAAGTATAGCATTCCTGAACTCCCTGTGGGGCATCCTTAAATACGTTGATAAATCTGGCTCTTCATTTTGTGATGGGAAATGCGGTACTGACGAACATGCCGTTGTGGTAAGCCGGCCCATGAATGCCCCGAGATCGTGGTCAGTACGTGTGTACAGTACGAAATGAAAGTGGTTGGGCATGATGCAGTATGCAAGAATACGCATACCGGTGAGGTCCTTCGCTTCCCGCATGAGAGATTCAAGGTGTTGATAGTCTTTGTCGGTGTGAAATATCTGCACGCGACCATTGGTCCGGTTGATGATGTGGTACATCGTATCGGCGACGGAGATACGTGCTTGTCGTGGCATGAGTATATTAGAACACGGAACATTCAGTTATATTGTCCCTGTCCATTTCTCGATTTTCGTGTTTACTACACGTATTGTACCCGATAGCGGAGTATCCGCGCTTGGTACAGTGTGGATAGGAGAAGCACGGTGCCCATGACGACGAACAATGCATCGAATGAATAGCGGGTAACGATATAGCCCCCGATCATGAGCGCGACACCTTGCACGACATACCCCATACCTTTCATGAGTCCCCACACATACCCGTTATGCGAGTCGTCTCCGGAGTGCTTGTCATAGAGCGCGTACCAGGTCGGATCGGTGAGGGCAAGCGCCACACCAAGTAAGACCTGCACGGCAAAGAGGCCGTACATGTCACTCACCAGAAGGTAGCCGAACGTGGCAACCGTATTCAGTGCGTACCCCATGACAAGCAGCCACTCATACCCATACCGGTCGCTGATGCGTCCTACGATGAAGATTCCGACACCAGTCGAGACCAGATACGCCGCGTACGCCCACGAGATCTGCATGATGTCGCCACCGACCCGCTCTGCAAACACCGCATACAGTGGCCCCAGCATACCCCACCCGAGAAGCCACAGGTTCGAGGACCAGAATAAGATAGATTCCGCCTTCGAGAGCATGGGTACAGTATACGCAACACCGGCCTCTGCTACACAATCGCGTATGCACTCCGGAGTAAATGGGGTCAAGTAAATGGGGTCAGCCACCACGCGTGTCCCGTTTAAAATCAGCATCTCTGAAACCGCGCCCTAGTAGCGCGGTCTTTTTTCTTTGTGCGATTTCTCGTACAGAAATGGGGACAGAGAAATGGGGCACCATTTCCCGAGCATTGGCTCTATTGAGTACATGATACACCTCCCCTCCAACATCTACCCTTTGCACCCTTGGCATAAATAAATTGTATCATAAATGGTGGCTGTGAACCGTACCCCTTCGTTTTTCTCCGTATGAATATTTTACCATGAACATAGTGTGGTATGTGCACGCTCGACTACTAATCGTGATTTGTCGTAAGTAATTTGCATACTATTTTTTGCTTGACTGCTGATAGGTACTTGCTATAATAAGAATATACCTATGAAAAAGCACTTCGTATGGGCGTGTCCCTACGCGGTGCTTTTTCTTTTTCCTATCTTCTCTTGAAGCGTGTCCATATAGACCATCTTGTCCCTTGCAGACTTACGCAGGAGTGATGAACATGTTTTACGGTGCGGACTCAACACAGCCTCAAGTTTTTGGTTGTTATACAGGTATCGTGCAAGCGAATAAAAATCGCCATCGCTCGACACCAAAACTGCGCTGTCGTACTCTGGGAAGTCAATCATTGCTTGCAGTACCATGTCTGCATCGACATTACCCTTTATACCGCCACTGCTATTTGGCAACACGGGCTTAAATTTAAGAATAAAACCTGCCTGCTGAAGATCATCATAAATATCATTATGCTCGGGCATAAAGCCAAGAAATAAATAGGCCTTGGTGACTCGATACTTGTCCCCCAAATATTTTCGAAACCGAATCCAGTCTATGGACCAGCCAAGGTCCCGCCTTGCACCCTGATACACGTTCTGACTATCGACGAAGGCATAGTTTTCGATCTTCTTATACATATTCTGGGTACATTAATTTGCGTACGAAGTGGTTTAAATTTTAGCCACCATGTTTACAGCAACAACACAATAAGTATATCACGCGGTTGTATTATGGCTCCATAACACTTAGGTGTGACTGTACGTAAGGGGCAATATACCGTAAAGGAGTCTCTCCCAGACCCCTTTACCAACACAACAAAACGGTACGAATAAAAGGCTCAGGAGGATTTTCTTGGTCAGTACACGATCAGATGCGTATCGAACTTTTCTACCGCCTCGGTAAGGGTTGCTTCAAACACTCCGAAGTCTTCCTTGGAGTTAAATAGGGTTACTCTCGCACTTGCGCGAGTAAGTACATAGTAGTGGCACCCTGCTTAGGTCTACTCTGAGTAAATGGGGTCACCTTTTTTCGGTCTCCCCACTCCTCTCAACACTTGTTCAATACCGTATTTCTTCACCACCTTTGACACCCAACCTTCTTTTCCATACGGGATACACTTGTCTTCCGACCGCTCCAAGGCCTCCTCTTCAACAACTGTCAGCGGTGCGTTCAACTCTTTCAAATAATTCTTGTAAATGGGGTCATAAATGGTGACTGACCCCATTTCCCTTGTCGAAGCTGAAGCAAAAGGTCCGCAAGGTGTACTGCTCCTGTAAGGAGGACGCACGAAGTGCATCCTGCCATCGCCCCGCACGGTGGGTATTCGGTCGCACCCGCAGGTGCCTCGACAAGAAAACACACCCGCTCAGCACGGGTGTGTTTTCTTGTCGATGTGATGTAATTGCGCACCTCGCTCGAACAC
>JAYRSE010000015.1:0-3903 GCA_041920275.1 Minisyncoccota bacterium
GCCCGCAATTCACGAAAATCCCGGACCGTGTCCTCCGCCTCCTTCTTTACGACCGCGGTGATGTCACGTACATTGCGCAATATCTGGATGATGTAGTGCGCGATCAAAGAAGCGATCACGAGGAGTATCAACACTGCGAACGTGCTGACAAAAAAGAAGAGGTCCATTTTCATGAATGCATCCATCGTTCGTACAGTATACTCCAGGTGGGAATACGAGCGCAAAGTGCCTGTGCACATGGTATAGTGTGAGTATGCGACGCAGCCCAATTCGGCGAACGTTCTTTGCGGGGGGAATCGTTCTTGCCCTGTTGCTCTGCGCACTATCGGTCGCATGGTACCTACTGCGACCACTGTCCTTGCCGTGGGAGACCACGGGCGAACTTTCGATACTTGCATATGCGGTGCCGAACGGTGTCACGCAAGACGAACACATCGCACTCGGCCTCGCGAACATCACACTTCTACGTGTGGACGGTTCGCACATCACGATCCGCGGCGTAAAGCGCACACCGCTGAACACGCCCCCGTTCTTCGAGCGCGTCCTTACCGAAACGATACCCGTGGGTACCTACACCGGTATCACCTTCACTTTACAGAGCCCCGAGGTACGCAACGCATGGCAGGGGGACGATGCCCCGAAAGGACTTTCGCTCGTACACGACACGGTCGAATTGTCGATACCGTTCACCATACGAGAAAACGCGTCGACGGTACTCCTTGCCGGCTTCGAGACGAATACCGCCATGCGCACGCGGAACGGAGAACGCGTCTACCTACCCATCATCACGCTCGAAGTACGCGAGCGCGCCGAAGTCTCCGGAACGGCGGAAGGCATACAGGTCACCGGTGGCACGATCACTCATTCAGCACTCTACGGCATGCAATGGAACGGGAGCATGCGGCGCAACCTTCGCGCCCCCGAACGACCGGAAATGTCGCCATCGAACGAGAGTGCGTCATCCGATGAAGCGATGCGTTCCGAAATGTCCACGATCGCCTCCTCATCGCCCGCAACAACGACGGAAGAGGTACCCCCTCTCGAACCGAGGTCGGAGCGTTCGACGACCACCGACACTTCAGACGCAACCTCGACCGAAGCGGCGGCGGAGCGATGATCCTGACAACATCCGACTTCACTTGCACCACGCAAGGCCGACACCCGCACGCAAGAAGCTCAGAACCGTCAAACACCCGCGACGTCACGCCGTCAGTTCATCTGAAACCACATCTCCACACCTTATGTCAGGATGTCCAAAGATAGTAATGGAACGAGGAGGGGCCGGGGATCCGAGAGAGCGTATCAATCGTCACCCACCTTACTGGCAAGGCATGCATTGAACGCATCCACCGCACCATTGTACACCGCGAGCTGTTCTCGATACCGCCCGACATACTCGTTATAGAGCTTAACGGTGTCGTTGTACGCAAGTATGCGTTTGGAACGGACACTCTTCGAGATCGACCGTTCATCGATCCTCTCCTTGCGCATAACGAGGAGTTGGTCGAGCATGGTGATCTTGACCTGTAGGACATCGAGCTCCTTTCGCTTCACCTCGTCGATCGTGGGACAACTCGCACGTGGCAGACCGAAGGACTGCACAACCATCCACACCTTACTGCCCTTGTAACTGCCTCGCCCCGCAGCAATACCGATCTCGGTATATTTTTTCGCAAGGATGTTCTCTCGATGTCCCGGACTCTCCATCCACGACCGCACCACATGCTTGCTCGAGGTGAAATCTCCCATCGCAAGGTTCTCTCCCACGGCCAGATATGCATACCCGACCGTATCCGCAAGGTCGCTCACATCCTCGCCCGTCGGGGCCTCGTGCGCGAAATACTGCCGTGCGAACAGATCACGCATCTTACGCTCCGCGACTTCCGAAAGCGACGCGGATGTGCGCAGAAGCGGGAGACCTCGCTCATGACGCTCGAGGTTGGTGTAGATCAAGACGGACTCCGCGCGCACCTCGGGAGCCACGGCCGCATGTGCCATGTCGAAGGTCAAGAACGCACACAGTGCGATCGTGGCGAAATGTAGGACACCGCGTCTCATATGCGGATTGTATCAGAAATCACCTCGACGCACACCCCTTGCATGAACGGATGAAAGGGGCATACTGAGAATATGGAGCATATGATAGAACGTATGGTACAGGGAGGTGTCCTCCACTCGCCACACCTCATCGAGGCATTTCGTGCGATCGACCGAGCCCATTTCGTGCCGACCGCTCTGCGGGGTTCCGCGTACGACGACATACCACTCCCTATCGGACATGGACAGACAATCAGTCAACCGAGCACCGTCGCGTTCATGCTTGAACTACTCCAACCGAACACGGGTGACCGCGTGCTCGACATCGGTTCGGGGAGTGGTTGGACGACTGCGCTACTCGCACATATCGTAGGGCCACAGGGGTCGGTCCTCGGGCTCGAACGAGTGCCGGAGCTCGCGGCGGCCGGTACCGAACACCTGGCAACTTGCGACATACCGTGGGCACGCATCGAACCGGCCGGTATGGTGCTCGGAGCACCTGAGCGAGGGCCGTTCGAGCGCATCCTTGTGAGCGCCGCAGCACGCACATTCCCTTCAGAACTCATTTCCCAACTCGTCGAACATGGAGTGGTGGTGGTACCGGTGCGGCATGCGATCCTTCGAGCCGAACGATCCGAACATCACCCCCTTTTGAGCCGATACGAAGGATATACGTTCGTTCCGCTCATCACCGAGGAATAATGTTTCCATTCTGTGCTATACTGCCTGTATACCAACTAACCGTTCCAGTATGACCCAACAAGACCAACAATACACCTGTGCCGTGAAGGTGGGAGAAGTGATACCCGACTTCACACTCAAGGCGTACCACAAGGACGATATCGTCGATATTTCACTCAAAGACCAGCGTGGCAAATGGCTCGTTCTCTTCTTCTACCCGGCGGACTTCACGTTCGTCTGCCCCACCGAGCTTGAGGAGATGGCGGGACTCTATGAGGACTTCGTAAAGGAAGGCGCCGAGGTGATGAGCGTCTCGACCGATACACACTGGGTGCACAAGGCGTGGCACGACGAATCGGATTCGATCAAAAAGATACGGTTCCCGATGCTGGCAGACCCCACCGGAGCATTGTCGCGTGCATTTGGCGTATATATTGAGCGCGAGGGTGTTGCGCTGCGCGGCTCGTTCCTTATTGATCCCAAGGGGGTTATCCAGGCCATGGAAGTGCACGCGGACGGTGTCGGACGTTCCGCAAAAGAGCTGTTCCGAAAGTTCCAGGCGGCGAAGTTCGTCGCCGAGCACGGCGGTCAGGTGTGCCCCGCAAGCTGGGAGCCGGGAAAAGACACCCTCAAACCCGGCCTCGATATGGTCGGGAAAATATAACGATCGTATCGATCGCATCAAAATCCGCCCGATTTCGAGGCGGATTTTTGTGTCGACGCATCACCTCATCGTTATACCATCCCCAAGAAACCATCAGGAACTCCGCACGTACACTTTTTTTGAGAAGACGCTCCAAGGGCGCTTGTCCGGTCTTAGTTTCTCAAAAAGGTGTGCGGGGCTCCGTGTCCCATTGATCAATTGAAGATGGTATCACTTGAAACTGAGCAAATGAAAAAAAACCGGCACTAGGTGCCGGAAAAAGAGCGGTGGCCGACCGAGATCATCGGGGGGCTTCGAGCATCGGGGGGAATGCTTTTTACAGATCACGGCCAGCCACCTGAACAAACAGTACCATACGAACAACTCGCGTGCAAGCGGCTCGCTATAGCTAATAAGTTCGGTTACCCAACCCCTCCCGTATAGACAGTAAATCGGTTACTCTGCCCGCCATATGAATATGGCAACAAAACATACCGTTCTGCAAGCCAACCTGCAGAAGTGGCTCGCCTGTAAAGATGACC
>JAYRSE010000016.1:0-10083 GCA_041920275.1 Minisyncoccota bacterium
AACCCACGGTTTTCCAGCGCTCGCCTCCACCTTGCTCCGGCTCACTGCCTTCCTCCACGGGGAACTCCCGTTCCCCGACCCCCTCACGTTCGATCCTCCCTACCCACACGCGCAAAACGCCCGCGTGGGGCGTTTTGCTTTTGTGCGGGTAGGGAGACACTCCGTTATCTCACGTTCTGGAAACCCACGGTTTTCCAGCGCTCGCCTCCACCTTGCTCCGGCTCACTGCCTTCCTCCACGGGGAACTCCCGTTCCCCGACACCCTCACGTTCGATCCTCCCTACCCACACGCATAAAACGCCCGCGTGGGGCGTTTTGCTTTTGTGCGGGTAGGGAGAATCGAACTCCCGTCTCAACCTTTGGAAGGTCGCGTCCTGCCACTAAACGATACCCGCATGACGCTACCACGACACAGTATAGCAAAAAACCTTTCGGTGGGACAGCGTTGACCCTGTCTCCCGACGGCGCTACCTGAAGAGCGTGAGAAAGCTGTCCCACATACCCACCTCTTCATGTTGCGGCTTCGCTTCGACCACATCATGTGTTTCTTCATCCTCGATCAAAATGATCGCCTCTTCCCCTTCTCTTCCCACCCCATAGCGCTTTCGAAGCTCGCCTTCGATACCTTGCGGGTCGTCCAAACGCGCAACATTCTTTTCAAGCTCGGATCGTTTTTCCACAAGCGCCGCGAGCTCTTGCTCAAGCTCCTGCCTGTGTGCGTTCACCGTTCGCTCGGTACCGTACGCACGGTACGCCGCATGGGAAGAAAAACCCGAAACGACGAGCAGGATACAGAAGAAAAGCGGTGACTGCAAAAAACGTACGAGCCTTCTCTTTTCATGGAATGCGAGCATACACCGTGACACGGGTGGCGACCGAACACACGCCGTGGTATACTGTGTAGTATACCCGTTACCGAGGGTCTAAAGCCAGCGCCGCACATCTGTGTGGCAGATGGTTTTTTGGTAATCATTCAACCCGTATGTTTTTGTTCAATTCTCGAACCAAGAAGATCATTCGTTGGATATGGGGGTTCTTTGCGATACTCATCATCCTCAGCATGATCGTGGTCTATTCCGGCTTTGTACAGCTCGCCACAACGCAAGATCAACAGCAGGCGGAGATCCCGGATGAGGTGCTCGAGCAGCTGGCACAACAGCGAAACGCGTCGACCTCGCCGGAACTGGAGGAGCTCATGCGGCAACTTTCGGCCTCGGGTACGGTGAATATCGCCACTCCCACCATAGAGCGCACCTCGACGACTCCGCCACCGGTAACTGAGACGCCAAAAGAACCGGTGCCGCAATTGAAGTTCGGCTTGTAAGATCCAAAAACACCCCCGACGGGGTGTTTTTGCGCTTCACCGGTCGAAACTCGGAGCAACTTCCGCTCTTCGAGCCGCACTCCTTGCAAGCTCAGACGTTCTGAGCCGGTCGCACAGGTTGTTGGAAACCCGAAGGATGCGGCTACGCATCGCTATTGCGCATCATTTTGATGAACACGTCCTGCGGTATGTTGACCTTACCCATGGCTTGCATCTTTTTCTTTCCTTTCTTTTGTTTCTCGAGTAGCTTCATCTTGCGGGTAATGTCGCCACCGTACAGCTTGGCCGTCACATCCTTGCGAAACGCCTTCATGGTGCGTGAAGAGACGATGCGCCCCATCGCATAGGCCTGTATCTTTGCCACGAACTGCTGACGCGGCATCACATCGTGAAGTCGCTCGACCGCCTGCTCCGCTTCTTCTTCAAGTCGACGCTTGGCCACCACCCGCGTAAAAGCGGGCACCGGCTCGTCGGCGATGAGGATGTCCATACGACACACGTCGGCGAGTCGCATGTCGCCAAACTCGTACGAGACGCTCGCATACCCCGACGAGACACTCTTCACTTGGTCGAAGAATCCGCGCATGAGCTCCCGTAGCGGCATTTCGATCGTGAGCTTGGTGCGTCCGTCTCCGAAGGTCTCTGTGGCTTTACTCTCCGCTTCATGTTCGTACAGTATCTGCATAATGGAACCGACGTACTCGGCGGGTGAAATGAGCGTCACCACCGCCCACGGCTCGGAAACGGAGCGGATCTGCCCGTGGTCGGGAAACTTGTGTGGCGAGTACACCATTTCCTTGCGCCCGTTCGTAAGCTCGACCTCGTAGGTGATACTTGGCAGGGTGATAATGAGGTCGAGATTGAACTCTCGACGTAAACGTTCGGTAATGATCTCGAGGTGCAGCATGCCCAAAAAGCCGCAGCGAAACCCGCGACCGAGCACGCCACTCGTCTCTTCTTCGTATGAAAGCGAACTGTCCGAAAGTTGCAACCTGCCCAAGGCCTGTTTGAGGAGTATGAAATCGTCCTGACTTTCTGGGTACACGCTCGCCCACACCACCGGCACGGGCTTCATGTAGCCGGGTAGCGGCGGATCGTCACTCTGTGCGGGCATCACCGTGTCGCCGACGTTCGCCACACCCGGCTCCTTGATACCGGTCACCAGGTAACCGATCTCACCTTCCGAAAGCGCCTTCGTGGGGGTCTCGTCCGGCATGAACACCCCGACCTCGAGGACCTGGAACGTCTTTTTTCCCGCACCGAACTTCAGGGTGTCGCCCTTCTTGACCGATCCGTCGGTCACGCGCACATACACGATCACCCCGCGGTGGTTGCTGTACTGAAAATCGAAAATGAGACCGCGAAATCCACGCACACTGCCAATAGGACGTGGAGGGGGTATGCGCTCAACGACGGTGGTCAAAAGCTCGGGAACCCCCTTCCCCGTCTTGCCGCTCGTTTCGCACACATCGTCGATATCCACATCAAGGAGTGCTGCGAGCTCGAGCTTAACTTCGTCAATGCGTGCAAGCGGCGCATCCACCTTCGAAAGCACCGGTATCACGATGAGCCCCTGCTCTCTCGCCATGCCGAGCGTGGTCAGGGTTTGCGCCTGCACACCCTGCGTCGCGTCCACGAGGAGCACCACCCCTTCAACCGCCTTGAGCGCGCGTGACACCTCGTAGGAGAAATCGATGTGCCCCGGCGTATCGATCAGGTTGAGTGTGTAATCTTTGTTTCCCACGCGGTACTGCATGACGACCGGCTGCATTTTGATCGTGATACCCCGCTCACGCTCGAGCTCCATACGGTCCAAGACCTGGTCCTGCATTTTGCGTTTCTCGATGGTGTGCGTCACCTCAAGCATGCGGTCGGCAAGAGTCGACTTCCCGTGATCGATGTGTGCTATGATCGAAAAATTTCTGATATGTTCCATACATGAAAGACCCTCGAGAAGGGTGGTCGTACCTCTCCACTGTAGCACATTACGCTTCAAAGGGCACACGATAGGTGTGCCGTGCGCTCAACGCCTGAAAAACCGCTGAACTCCTCGCCGTATCGTGTCCAGTTCCTCGCTTCCGAACAAACGGAGCACGAGGACCCACGCTGCGAGTCCGACAAGCGCCGCGCACCCGCCCTGCAGGAGTGCCGCCGCAGGCGTGAACTCACCCTGCGTGAACGAACGTACGAACATGGCTACGCTCTCGGCCGCACCGAAAAGCGCACCGGAGGCGAGGAGTGGTACCAACAGGGACCGCGTCGGTATCAACACGCCCACATCCGCCCGCACCGAGCGCACGAGTGGTAGCAGTGTGGCGTACGCACCCAGAGAAAAGGCAAGTGCAATGCCGAATATCCGCACGTCATCCACCGAACGTCCTCCGTTCAAGAGTGCCAGGTACTCGACGAAAAAAGGCGTATGTGTGAAAAGGTATGCACAACAGAGGGTGAACACCGTACCGAAAGCCGTACAGATGAAAGGAAGAAACGTCTTGCCCGTAGCGTAGAGCGTCCGCACCAACAGCATCGAAAGCGACTGTGCCGCAAGCGAGAACACCAAAAGGGAAAGTACCGTGGCGGTACGCATGACCGCTGAACTGTCGAACGCCCCCGTACCGAGGAGCACCGTCACCGCATGCTCACTGAGCGCAAAGAAGAGCGCAGTGGTTGGCAAGGTCCAGAACACGATCGCCCGAGCCGCGGTACCGCACACTGCCGCAAGCTCTGTTCGATTCCCCGCCCCGTACAGTCGGGCAAGTTCCGGGAAGATCGCAACCGAGTAACTGGACGCGATGAGCGCGAGCGGCACGGCCGAGAGATTCGTCGCAAGCGAGAAAGCGGTGATGGAGCCGACACCGAATCCGCTCGCGAGTACGACGAGAACGAAGAGCGTAAGCTGCTGCGCCGAAAGCGTAAGACTGCGAGGTATGGAGATCCGGATCACGTCACCCACCCTCTTCCAATTCGGACGCGCGAGCGTCGGGAATACCCGCTCGGAGCGCATGAAGGGTGCTTGCACGCCCAAATGAAGCGCAGCCCCAAGAAGTACCCCCCACCCCAAGCCGACAAGTCCGAGGTGCGGGTACAGGAAAAGCGCCCCGACAATAATACCGAGATTGTAGAGGATGGGTGCCATCGCGTACAGCACAAAACGTTTTCTCACCTGCACATATGCCGCACACAGATTGGAAACGCCCAGCAAAAGCGGTTGAAGGAGCAAAATGCGCACCAGTGACACCAGGACGACCTGCTCCTCCGGAGCGAACGTACCGTACGCATAGGCGACCCATTCCGGTGCATACCACGCGGCCACGCCGGCAACGCCGGCAAGCATTACCGAGAACACGGTGAACATTTCCGAGAGAAGACCACGCACCTCGC
This sequence comes from Minisyncoccota bacterium, assembly GCA_041920275.1. GTDB lineage: Bacteria > Patescibacteriota > Minisyncoccia > Phycocordibacterales > UBA12088 > UBA12088. Next base: position 4,706 of record JAYRSE010000016.1, read on the forward strand.
TTGCACCACGCTGCTGAGCTCGTTCGATGTATGGAATGAGTACGAACACCGAAACCAAGGACGCAGTGAGCGCGAACATGAGGTCCGGCACCCTGAACGCGGCGTAAAATAGGTCGAGCTCACGCCCCGCGCCGAACTGGTGTGCAAAGATACGGTCACGTAAAAGCCCCAACAGCTGCGCACCGAGTGTCAGCCCCGCAATCACATACGCGGCCGTATGAATGCCGCGTATGTGTATGTGCAAGAGATCGAGGCGCATGCGCTCTATTCGGAGAGTTGCTCGGGACGACCATTTTCTTGTGACTCCGGTGTCACTTCGGTGATCGGAAGACTGTCTCGCTCCTGTATGTCCGCAGCGGGAGTCGACGAGGCAAAGACGGTCAGAGGGGCATTTCCTGCACGCAGGTTCGAAATGATAGCACGCACCTCATTGTTTTCAGGATTCGTTTCAAGCACCTTTTCGAACTCGGCGATCGATTCGTTCGTTCTTTCCAAGCGCCAGTAGGTCAAGCCAAGGAAGTACCGCGCATTCGCATACTCGTTCGCCAAACGTACCGCCTGGGAAAGTGCCGTTTCCGCATTCTTGTAGTCGCCCGCACCATAGTGCAGAAGTCCGAGCTGGAAGAACGCGACGGGGTTCTTGGGCTCGAAAAGCGTGATGGCGTGCACTGAATTGATGGCATTTGCGACATCGTTCGATTCGAGTTGGAGTTGCGCAAGGAAGAATATAGCGTCAGTGTAACTTCTGCGCATGGAGATGGCCTGCTCAACGTACACCCGCGCTTGTTCGATGTTGCCTTGCGAACGCTCAAGGGTTGCAAGAGCAAGAAGGAGATCGGGTGCACCCGGACGCATCTCGATCGCTCTCTGGTAGGCACCTATCGCACTTTCGGCACTTCCATCGATGTTGAGTGTGGATATGGATTGGTACTTACTCGCAAGATTAGACCAGTTGCGATAGTTCTTCGGACCCCTTTCGGTCGCCTCGGTGGCGTTCGCGATCGTCCTCGCCAAAAGTGACTTGAGTCTTTCCTGGGCCTCAGCATCTTCCAACCGAGAGTTGAGCAAAACATTTATACGATAAAGATCAATGTCGCTCAAAATGCGATAATATTCATCCTTCGGATACAGTGCGGTGGCCCGAATGATCATTTGTTCTCCTTCGTCGACCTTCTTTTCGGAATTGATCACACGCATCGCTTCATTGAATCGCACTTCGGCGAAAAAGCGGGTCGAGAAACCGTACACCCCCCCTATGGCAACAAGCAAAACGAGTGTCAGAAGAAGAGTTGTAAGAAAGCCGATACGCGGGTTCTTCCTGAAGGATAGCGTTACAAACGTGGAAGGATTTTCAGGACGGATAAGCGAGGCCAAAAACACTCCCGTGAACACGAACGCGATCAGTACCAACGCAGGTGAGGGTACCTGAATGATGGCGATCATCCAGAGATAAACGGCACCAAACCATGCGACTGTTCGAACGTACCTTGCGAGGTCACTATCCTTGCTTTGCGGGGAGATCAGGAATGTCTTGAATCCCATCCACAGAAGAGACGCGAAGAACAGCAACCATGCCACCACACCGACCAATCCCGTCGATACGATGCTGGTGGGAATGAAACCGACTCCGTACGGGAAATCATGACGCCAGAACATGGTCGCGTGTATCTCGCTCGGGATATGCTTGGACCACTGGTATTGAAACGACCCGGGACCGGCACCGAATATCATGTTGTCGGCGAGAGCGCTTCTCCCGACCGAAACAGTGCTCTGCCACGAAGGTCGAATCTCCAGTTCGCCGACATCCGCCCATTTTGAGGGTAACTCGGTCACCGTCATCGGACCGAAGAGAAAGATCGCCGCGACGATGAGGGTCGCGAGTGCGGCAAAGGAAATCCCCTTCTTGGCTTCCACACCGGACATGTATGCGGTGGAGATGCTGTAGACGAAACATCCGAGTCCGAACAGGCCGATGATCCACCACAGTACCGTCAGGTTCACCACCGAACAGAAAAAGAGAGAGAGCGCGAGTACGACCCCGAGAATAGCCCGCACGATGGCGGTGACAGGCAGGGCCAAAAGAGAGATCAGCGTAAAGATGATGATGACACCGAAGAAGACAGCGAGGTCATTGAGTGTCCCAAGGAGCGAGAGTGAGGTAAGTATCACCCCGGAAGCTTCCACTGCAGGACGTGCAAAAAAGAGTACTATCTGAATGATGCTCAGGGTGGTTGCGCTCGCAAGCATGGTGAGGTACAAGCCGAGAATGCGTTGCTGTGAGCGCAGCAATACGGCACTAACGGTAAGCACAAGTGCGCCCACGGCGAAGAATGCAAGACTGTCCATACTGAGCATAGACCCGAACATGGACTTACCATCCCCCGCAAAAAGAGTGGATATCAAATACGCCAACGGTAGCAACCACACGAGCCCAAGTAGCGAATACTTGGGGATTGTAAGCTCTTGTCGTTGAATGAGTGCGGCCGCGGCACACATTGCGGTGAGAAGAAGCAGCACACCTCCGATCGCCAATTTGACCGTGGAAGGAGAGACCGCAGCCCAGGTGTATGTGAGAAGAGGAAGTAGAAAGGTCGAAATGAGGAGTGTATAGTACGCAAACGAATCGAGACGCTCGTTCTCTTTTTTCCCCATCAAATTCTTAAAGATATTCATACTGCTTGTGTGGCGATTACGCAGGTGGATAAATGTTGATTGCGATCAGGTATACATTGTACTCGAGATGTCCGCCTGTGCGCAAACGCGCACGGGGACTCTCTACTCGGCCTCAATTCCGAACTTGACCGGTATACTGTGTTCCGTAACGGCACTTGCACTCGATGCGGGCTTGAACACCAGCGCGCCAGACGTTGCGGTTCCCGGATCGAACGAAAGAGTGGCCACGAAAGGTACCAACTCGGAAACATCATTCGCCACGGCGGCATCAGCACGAACGTCGGCGATCGTGACGATGTTCCCCACTTCATCAGTTAGCACGACGGAGAACAACGAGTCTTCCGCGAACCACCGCGCGTCCGCAACCCCCCGAACGACAAGCGGACTTGCGACCGAAGCATTCGCGAGCGGTTCGGTCACCAGAATGTCTGAACGTGAGTCCTGTTGCGGAGACACCACCCCTTCGGACGATTCGTTCATCCCGGACTTCTCCCGGTCATCGACAAAGGTAAAGGATAGCAGTACTCGTTCCAACAAAGTTCGAGCGCTCGGATCCACAAAGCCGAAACGTCTTGCATGGTCGCCGACAGTGGGGTCGTACGAGTCGAGCGGTATCGTTTCGGCACCTCGCCGATACTCCACCTCCTCTTCGGCGATCGGCAGGCGTGCGAAAATGGTGCCACTTGCGTTCCATGTCGCAGGAAACATCTCAAAGTGAACGATCGTTGCCCACGACTGTGCCGTACCTTCAAGCACAAGGTCTTGCGCACTGGCGCCGGCGATCGGCAGGATGACAGTGCTCGGACCCTTTTTTTCGCCTACGACATTCTCTCGAGGTCCTCGCGGGCGAATGTGTATCGCGTTCGGTGCCATGTCCTCAAAACGGTCGACATCACGACCGGTACTTGTGCCGGATATATCACCGCGCGCATCATACACAACAACCGACGGAGTGTCGCTCGCCACATGCTCTTTCACCGCCCAACCTTCGGGATACCGTATCGAGAACTGGAGATCGGTGTTCGTGTACGTCGCCCAACCCTCATACGGATCAGTCTCTACAACCACCTCATTCGTGGCAACATCCACATCCGAGAGCGCCGGTATTGGTTGCTGTTTTTTGTATCCGATGAGCACCAACACCGCAACACCCGCAAGGATGGCGACCGCGAGCCCCAACAAAGTGAGCGCGACAACATTACCCGCCTCTTCGTGTCGGTGACGAATGAATGAACGTTTCATAAACGAATACCGAACCCGAAGAATCGTGTACTACTTCGACAACGTGGGATGTCCTTTCTTCGGGGCACTCGAAACAGCACGATCTTTTGAACCGAAACGTGCTTGTATTGCATGATACACCCACTCGACCATACCTCCCAACACATACGCCACGCTAACATTGAGCAATATGAACACCGGGTACATCGCCGCGGGAAATTTTAGGCCAAGGTCGTTAACCAGTATGAACGCCCACGGCAGTATCGGCCAGATTATGGCGACACTGCATGTCTCATCGCCGCAACCCAATGCGTACGCATAACTGCCGATTGCGAAAAGAGTATATAGCACGACGCAAACAGATCCGACGCGAGAATCAAATACCCGTTCCATACACCCTATAGTACGTCCATTCTCAAGAACGTCAACAGTCACAGTCCTTGACCAACAAGCACAGTGTGCCACTATACGACCCTGCACGCTTCGCACACCGCCCGAAGGAAAGTCGGGGAGTCACACCCCCGGCACCTATTTTTTCACGACCACCTTCACTTTCCCCGCCTTCTTCTCCTCCATTTTTGGCAAGACGATCTTCAAAACACCGTCTTTATATTCCGCAGTCACCTTTGCCTCACTTACCGGCGCGGGCAAACGCAACGCGCGCTCGAAACTGCCACGGTGAATCTCCTTGCTGTAAAACTGCTTGGTCTTGCGCTCCTTCTCCTCCTCGCGTTTTCCGGTAATACGCAGGTAGTTGCCCTCGACCGACACGTCGATCTTGTCGGCCTCGATACCCGGCACGCTCATCTCGGCGATGATGTTACCACCATCCTCATACATGTCGACGGCCATATCTCCGAATGTCGCATGCGAAACGCCCATCGCGGGCAGATCGCTAAAGAAACGATCGAACTCACCGAACGGTTCCCATTTTACGATAGCCATATGCCGATATTGGTTAAGATTAATAATGATTATGCTCAAGTATTTATACGCAGAGTGAGTAAGAAAGTTTTCATAATGCACATTGAACGAATGCTCTTAAGGACCACGATGGCAATCGACAGTCACCTCGATACCGCATCTTGCATACTGCTCCGGCATGCAATGATGTATTTTTGACATACGGAAGGTAACTGCCTAACACCCTCTGCATGCTTCCTCGAGACAATCCTGGCGAAGTCAACGTGTTTCGCGGCAAGAGACTTAGACTTGGGCAAACGCCACGGAGTGATCTCTTGAATAAACGACGTTGACGAAGCGACGTGTTTGAGAGCTATGGGTAGTTCTATGGAGGTATTGACAAACAAAGATCCTATGTAATTATTCATATCAGAACACAACCCTCCCCGCACCACCCAACTAGGACACCTCACTGTGGATAACGAATAATTCACTGGCCCGATAATAGTTCAGACACTGACGAGGAATGTCGTTCAGATAGGACTCTATCGAACGAAGCTCGCCGTCAGATACCGTGGCAA
>JAYRSE010000017.1:0-14825 GCA_041920275.1 Minisyncoccota bacterium
ACCACGGTCATCCACTCATGCGACAAGGTGCGCGAGGAAATGACCACCGATCCATCACTTCGCCGTGAGGTCGAGGAGATCCGCACGATGTTGAAGTAGCACACCGACACCGAGTGTCGCACATGCACTTGTACGCTCAATGAACCGAAGCGGCCGATGTAGAGGGGTTCTTTACCCGCACCGTACGTTCGTGAGCACATTGTGTGGGAAACATGTGCAGAAGTTTTGATCCGGTCTGTGGAAAAGTGTGGGAAAGCGCCTTGATGTATCGTGGAGTACATACGGTGACGATCGAACTTGTCGGGATCTCGTTTCGCACCGCATCCACCATCCACAGGAAGCCGAGACCGATGAACGAAAATAGGTAGCGTGTGAAAGATATAATTTGTTATCCCCATATCCACAGCCCTAACAACCGCGCCGTTCGTATTCATTTAAAAAAACGTAGTACTATGAAGACATCGGATCAAGATCGATAACCTCACATCCTATGCAATGCAAAACCACTCGCGAGCACATACTCACTCCGGTCACCCATGCCGAACGATCGGTTGGTAAGAACCCGACCTTGCCGGTACTTTCCTGCATCCTCCTCGAGGTCTCCGGAAGTGTGCTCTCTTGCAGTGCGACCGACCTTGAGGTCGGTATACGTGCCACACTCCCCATTTCTGATGGGGTGGATGGGAAGGTGGCGGTTCCGGGTGCGGTGCTTGCGCAAGTGCTTTCGGCGTTGCCACAGGGTGCTCAGGTGGTGTTGCGTGCGGATGGTGGGCATTTGCATGTGGAGAGTGCGTCCGGTGTCGCACGGGTCTCCATACAGGATGCTGAGGATTTTCCCGTACTTCCGGTGGTGGAGAACGGAGCGGATATCACCCTGCCGCAGAAGGCGCTCATCGACACCCTTTCGAGTGTCGTACATTGCGCTTCGGCAAGCAGTATCAAGCCGGAGCTTGCCAGTGTCTTTGTGTTGGCGCAGAATGGCACATTGACCGCGGCCGCAACCGACTCGTTTCGTCTCGCCGAAAAGAAGGTCGCACTCCGATCACCGGCATCGGCCGACGCTTTCTTGGTGCCTGCTCGCTCGGTCCAAGACCTGTTGCGCATCCTTGAACCGAGTGATGAGATGGTCACGCTCAATATCGGGGAACATCAACTCTCTCTTGAAACGAACGGAGTCTTCCTCACCCTTCGCCTCACTGCGGGAACATTTCCCGACTATACACAGATCATCCCGAAAGAGTTCTATTCAGAGGCGACCATGCTGGTTGCCGATTTCGAGCGTGCGCTCAAGAAGGCATCGATCTTTTCCGATCGCTTCAATCAGATGACGATCACGATCAGTGAGGACCGAACATCGCTTGAGGTGCATACAGAGAACTCTTCCGTGGGAGAAACGACCGATCGGGTAATCGCCACACTAACCGGGGATCCGATCACGGTTTCATTCAACCAGCGCTATGTTCAGGATGCGTTCGGTCCCATATCGACCGACAGTTTCGTGTTCTCGTTCACCAACTCCTCGCGTCCCGCGGTCATACGTCCGCTTGGTGATGACAGCTACCGGTACCTGGTGATGCCGATGAATCGTTAACATAGTTTCAACGACCATGGAGCTCGCCCATTCGTATTTGGATAAGTATCGCAATCTTGTTCCGCCGCAAGCGACACGTGCGAAGTTGGTCGCCCGTGTGATTCGTGATGAGTGCGGAGTGCAGGTGTTGCCCGAAGAGATCACGATACGTCGTGGTGGCGTGGTGCTCACCTGTCACCCGACCGTACGGTGTGAGCTTGTCAGGTATGTGCCAAATGTGCTTCACACACTCCACACCAAGCACAATGTGCGGTTTTCGTTCATACGGTAGCGCACCTTCATCACTTCACGGTGATCTGTATCGACACACCTCCACGTCCTCCGAGTTCGTTCTTGGCTACCACAAAAAGCGTATATGTTCCCGGCCGGAGGTCGAGTTTCTTTGGTGAGAATGTGAACGTTTCGTTGCGCGCAAGTGTCTCCACGGTCTCACCGTCGACGTAGTAATCGACCTTTTCTATTTCGTGCGTATCTGTTATGTCGATCTCAATATCGATACTGTCGCGCAATGAAAGCTCTGTACCGTCGTTCGGGGCGGTGATACGAACGACCGGCTTCGGCAGACCATCATCCTCGCTCGTTGAGCTGGCGGTATGTTGCGAAGCATACCATTGTGCAACGCCGTACTCCCAATACGGGTATTGTCCGTCCGACTGCGAATTGCCACCACCGCGCGGGTCGTTTCTGGCAAGGTAGTGAAGGATCGAGTGGGGTGCTTCCGAAGTGGTCGCCTCACCGGTCTCGATAAGTGGGTCTGCTGCGGTGTTCAATCCCAAGGGTATACCCCGCAACATCGGGTGGAGTGAGGTGTCGATCGGGATCGGTGGTGTGAAGTGTTCGACTTCCTGATTCCTTTTAAAGTACTCTTGGAAGAATGCGTTCCACATGGGTGCCACAATGAAACCGGCCACTTTCTTTTCCATCGGGGTGTTGTCATTGTTGCCCGCCCACGCTCCGACCGCAAGGGAAGGTGTGTACCCGATGATCCATGCGTCACGGTAGTCGTTGGTGGTGCCTGTTTTTGCCGCGACTTCACGTTCCGGGAAGTACAGGTATGACGAAGCGCCGAAAGCCGGTGTTCTCGCGCCATTATCTTTCAACATGTCGTTCACGGTGCGCGCAACCTCTTGGTGCAATACTTGTTCACCCTTCGGTTCGAGGGTCTCAAGGAGTGCTCCTTGCGCATCACGCACCTCGAGTATGCCGGTGTGAGGGAAGCGCTTTCCTTCTTGTGCGAACGTGCCGTATGCGCTCGTCATTTCGAGCAAGGACACCTCACCTCCTCCGAGCACGAGGGTGAGACCGTAGTCGCGCGATGCGTCGAGCGATCGCACACCCATGCGATGCGCAAGCTCGATGGTGTTCTTGGTTCCCGCAAGGTAGAGCGCCTTCACCGCAGGGATGTTCACGGATTGGGCAAGTGCATTGCGAAACGTCATAGGGCCGCGGAAGATATTGTCGTAGTTGTTCGGCGAGTAGCATCCTTCTTCACTGGTGAAGTTATACGGGTCGCATGCGGTGCTGAACTGAGTCGGCACGTCGTAGACTATCGTCTCGGAGGTGTACCCCTTGTCGATCGCCGCCGCATACGCAAATGGCTTGAATGAGCTCCCCGGCTGTCGTTTGGCGAGTCCGATGTTGAAATTGCCCTCGATGCTCACGTCGAAATAGTCGCGAGACCCGACCATAACCACGATGCCGCCGGTTCGCGGGTCTATCGCCATAAGGGACGCATTGCTTGCGTTAAAAGACTTCGCATTCGCGAGCGCTTGCTCGTACACGATACGTTCCGCTTCCTTTTGAAGCTCCCAATCGAGGGTGGTCACCACGTGCAGGTTCGCCTGCGCAAGGTCTGCGTCGCCGTAGCGCGCGGCCAGCTCTCCTATGACGAAGAAGACGAAATGTGGGGCCTTGATCGTTGCGCCGGTCTGTGGACGGAATGAGACTTTCTCCGCTTTGGCGGAAGTATACTCTTCTTCGGTTATGTATCCCTCCGAACGCATGGCGGCAAGGACCTTGTCCTTGCGTTCGTCCAGTGCGGCGCGATTGTTTCCATATGGTGAGTAGTAGGTGGGAGCTTGGGGAAGGGCAGCAATGTAGGCACTCTCGACGATGGTGAGGTCTTTTGCCGGTTTCCCGAAAAAACCTTGACTCGCTTCCTCGACTCCGTATTTGGTGCCCCCGTAGGGTGTTTCGTTGAGGTACATTTCCAAAATCTCTTCTTTTGAGAGTACCCGCTCGAGTTTGATCGCAAGGATCCATTCTTTCAGCTTGCGGGTGATGGTCTTTTCTTGCGAGAGGAGTGTGTTCTTGATGACCTGTTGGGTGATCGTCGAACCGCCTTGCCCGCTCAGAAGCTCTCCCTGCTGCAGGTTGCGTAGAACGGCACGTATGATCGCAAGTGGTTCGATCCCGAAATGTGAGTAGAACCCCGCATCTTCGATCGCGACCGTCGCGTGTTCGACATGGTCGGAGATCTGGTCGAGAGTAACGGCCGTTCGTTGGACATTCTGGTGCATGTCGTAGAGCAGCACTTCTCCCGTGCGATCGTAGATCTTGGTCGACTGTTCTCTGCGTTGCGCTTCGATCGCGTCTATGGTGGGGATGGTGAGCGTGGTTGCCCACAACAGGAAGATACCTCCCGCAAAGAAACAAGCGGCGGTCCCAAGTGCGACGCTGCCGATCAGGGCGGCGCGCAAGGACATTTTTGTGTGGTGTTTGTGCGTATGTTTCGGTTCCATATGAGCTTACTATACCACCGAGTGTGTGGCGGTACTACGGACGGTATCCGGTGTATTGCGGATCCTTGCACGAACAGAAACGCGTACATCAGAACCTGACAGTGTCGGTACTCTGTGGTACAGTAGCGCCTATGCAGACTGTGGATACGAGTGAACAAACCGTACACGAGATACTGACCCGGGGGGTCGAAGAGTGTGTCGGGCGTGATGTGCTTCTTGCACGTCTGAAAAGCGGAGCGCCGCTTCGGGTGAAGCTCGGTATCGACCCCACGAGCCCCAACATACACTTGGGTCGTGCGGTCGCACTTCTCAAGCTGCGCGATTTTCAGCAAGCCGGACACACAGTGGTGCTGATCGTCGGTGATTTCACCGGTGTCATCGGTGACACGTCCGACAAAGACAGTGAACGGCCGATGCTCACTCGCGAGGTCATCGAAGAGAACAAAAAACACTACTTCGAACAAGCGGGAAAGTTGATCGACCTTTCGCGCGCCGAGCTGCGCCACAACACCGAATGGTTGAGCCCGCTCACGTACCGGGAGATCGGTGAGCATGCTGACCTGTTCTCGGTCGCCGATTTCATTGCCCGAGAAAACATCAAAAAGCGCCTCGATGCGGGGAAGCGCGTTTCGCTTCGGGAGGTGCTCTACCCGCTCATGCAGGGGTACGACAGTGTGGCGGTACACGCGGATGTGGAGCTCGGCGGCACCGATCAACGCTTCAACATGCTTGCCGGAAGGACTCTACAGGAACATTTTCGCTCGCAACCGCAGGCGATCATCACCAACCCGCTCATAGCGGGGCTCGATGGGCGTAAGATGAGCTCAAGTTGGGGCAACACCATCAACCTGTCTGACGCTCCCGAAGACATGTACGGCAAGGTGATGAGTCTGCGCGACGAGCTGATCCCCACCTATTTCGAGCTGTGCACTCGTGTGCCAATGGAGGAGGTGTCCACATTGCGGGTGGGACTTGAGGACGGTGCAATGCATCCGAAAGACGCTAAAATGCGGCTCGCGCGGGAGATCGTCACAATGTATCACGATCGACAAGCGGCTGACATCGCCGAGGCATCTTTTGTTCGCACTTTTGCACATGGCGGTATCCCGAACGAGGTGCCGACCGTTACGTCCGCAGGTGGGGTACCGTATGTCGACTTGCTTCTTGATGCGGGCATCGTTTCTTCTCGTACCGAATGGCGTCGGTTGGTGCGGGCTGGTGCGGTACAGGTGGTACTGCGTGAGGGTGAAAAAACGGCGGGTGTACACGAAGAACGTGCGTGTGTGGAGTCCGGTTGCGTGCTTCGCATCGGGAAAAGGCGCTTCGTGCGTATCGAGGTGCGGTAGTGGAAGGTTTGTGATCAAAAAAAGCACCGCTTGCGCGGTGCTTTTTTCTACTCCTCATCTTCCACATCCTCAGGGAGGTCTTCTTCGTCTTCTTCAATATCCTCGAGATCCGCATCATCAAGCTCATCATCTGCGATCGGATCCTCTTCGAGTAATGCATCGTCTTCCGGAAGCTCGATCTCATCTTCACCCGCATCCTCGTCGTCATCCTCGTCGAAGTCCTCATCATCCTCGTCCGAAAGCGCAAAGCCGATCAATTCCTCGTCGTCCACCATGCGCGAGGGAAGCACATCATCAAGTACTGCTTGCATAACACGTACTGGTTAATGATAGGTAAATGCGGAGATTGCCCGCTTCGCACGTTGTATCAAAACAGCATCGCAAATGCAAGTGGTGCAGGTGGGGAAAAAGGATGTCAATGTGCTTTGCGTGATGATCGGGTCGCGGCGGCGGTGAGTGCGACCGCGATCGCATCGTATTCGTCATCATAGATGATCGCTCTCTCGATCCGTAGGAGCTTGTTCACCATGTGGATCACCTGCTTCTTGTCCGCTCGCCCATCGCCCGCTATGGCGACCTTCACCTCGTTCGGGGTGAACTCGTGTATGGCGAGTCCGTGCGATCGTGCGATGTACAAGCAGGCACCGCGCACTTCCGCGACCCGCATTGCGGTCTTTTGGTTGGTGGTGAAGTATACGTTCTCGATCGCGCACACCGCGGGCTTATACGTTTCTATGCAGCTCGCAATGGAGCGACCGACCTCAAGCAGTCGATCTTCGAACGGTGCGTTCCGTTTCGTGGGGGTGCAGGAGGAGTGTATGAGTGTTTCCCGAGCCCCGACCACATGTCGTACCACCGCGATGCCACACCGGTCGTACCCGGGATCGATGCCGAGTATGATCGCACTATGGGGGTCTTCACGAACCGAAGTGGTGTGTGTGGTCGCCATGCGGCGTTATTCGGCGTTCGTGTAGACCTCCTGCACGTCGTCGTGTTCCTCAAGCGCTTCGACCAGTGTTTCCAGACGTTCGGCGTCATCGTCCGAGACGGGAATGAGGGTTGTGGGAGTCCACACACCTTGTTCTTTGCGAAACGCCCAACTCGCGGCACCCGGCTCCGCAAGTTGGTAACCCAGTTTGCCGAGCAGGTGCTTGAGCTCCTGGTTGGTGCGGTTGTTGTTGTCGGTAAGGGTGTCGGCGAGGATCGCCACACCGCCCGGGCCATAGAGCTCGTATGTGATCGAGAGCATCGATGCCGTATCGGCACCTTTACCTTTTGCGACCGCCCGTTCGATGTTCTCCTTCGGCATGTTCGCCGCTTTCGCTTTTTCAATGATCGCTTTCAAACTCGGTGAAGAGATGTCGCCATTGCACGCCTTTGATTCAACTATGATCAGTTTTGCGAACTTGCTGAACTCCTTACCCTTCTTTGCATCGGCCGCCGCCTTCTTGTGTTTGATGGTTGACCACTTGGAATGACCTGACATACGGTAGTGTTGTTACGTATAAGTGTTACGTGTGGGGGATGTAGCGCAGGGCGCTCGCATCGCCTTCCTTCGCCCGAACTTCTCCACACCTGTATCATACGTGCCGACACGTGGCATGCAATAGTGCTATACTATACCCTATGGAAACCATGGTGCGTCGATACCGTGTCGGACGGTTGCTCTCGCTCGGCCTCCTGTCGCTCATGGCGCCGGTTCACACGTTTGCGCAGGATACCTCGTGGATCGATACGTTTGCCGAAGAGGCCTTGGAAGCGATCGGTGCCGGTATACCCGTACTGGTCGCACTCGCGCTCGCGATCTTCATATGGGGCGGGGTCGTGATGATCGTTTCGGCGGGGGACGACACCTCGCGCAAAGAAGGACAAACGCGCATGCTCTGGGGACTTTTCGCACTCTTCGTTTTGGTGTCGGTGTGGGGTATCGTACAACTGATCCAGGTTTTTTTCGGGGTCGGCGACACCCCTGTCGTGCCGCCGCTCCCCGGTGCCGAAATCGGTTCGTAGTACATTGGATAATTATTTAGTAATATATTTTTACTCGGTATGAAACAGTATGCAAGTTGTGGTGTGCATATGGCACAGCCAATGTTCGGTCGGTATGTTCGCGCGTCTTCCGCGGTCGGTATGGTGTCGGCATTTCTGCTCTCGTTCACGCCCGTTCATGCGCAAGACCTCTCTTATTTCGGTATTTTATTGGGGGAGTTTGGGGGAGTGATAGTAACTGCGGTCCCGGTGCTGATCGCGCTCGCGCTCGCGCTCTTCATTTGGGGCGGGGTCGTGTTCGTGTTCAGTGCGGGGGACGATACCAAGCGCAAAGAGGGTCAGAAGCGGATGATATGGGGCATCGTGGGCCTTTTCGTCATCGTGTCGGTATGGGGTTTTGTAAAGTTGCTCCAAACATTCTTTGCAGCTAATGGTGACGTGAGTGGCATTACCGCACCGGGGATCCCGGGAGCGGGCATGTGATCGATCGAACGGTGCGTTCTGAGTGACGGCACCCACGTACGACCCCGCTTCGATGGGCTTTCAGGGCCGTATGGTTATGGGAAAAGGGGAGCGGACCGACGGCCCATGTGTCGGTACGCATGCTCGGTCACGATGCGCCCGCGCGGGGTACGTTCGATGAGCCCCATGCGGATAAGGTATGGCTCATATACTTCTTCGATCGTCGCCGCCTCTTCGGAGGTTGCGGCCGCAAGGGTGGAGAGGCCGACCGGCCCCCCGTTGAACTTGTCGATGATGACTGCGAGTATGTCGCGGTCGGTGTGGTGGAGGCCCATACGGTCGTAGCCGAGCTTCTCGAGCGCTTCTTCGACCAGTACGGGGTCGAGGGTGCGACGGTGCACCTGCGCAAAGTCGCGACACCGTTTAAGGAGGTAGTTTGCGGTGCGTGGCGTGCAGCGGCTTCGCTCTGCGATCGCGCGTGCCGCTTCACCGTCAAGGGTGATACCGAGTATGCCCGCCGAACGGTGGATGATCCGCGATATCTCCTCTTCAGTGTAGAACTCGAGCCGGTGCACTCCGCCCGAAAAGCGCGAACGTAAGGGGGCGGAAAGAAGCGCGATGCGGGTCGTTGCGGCGACTAAGGTAAAGGCGGGAAGTTCGAGTTGGATCGTGCGTGCGGAGGGGCCCTTGCCGATGATGATGTCGAGCACGCCGGCTTCGAGGGCGGGGTAGAGCACCTCCTCGACGGTCTTGTTCAAGCGGTGTATCTCGTCGATGAAGAGGATGTCACCCGAGCCCAGGTTGGTGAGTATCGCGGCGAGGTCGCCCACACGCTCGATCGCGGGACCGGAAGTTGTCTTCATGGACACTCTGAGGTCCTTTGAGACCAGGTGGGCGAGTGTCGTTTTGCCGAGGCCGGGCGGCCCATAGAAAAGCATGTGCTCGGGGGATTGTTTGCGCTCCCGTGCCGCTCCGATGAGGACGCGCAGGTTCTCCTTTACACCTTCCTGGCCGATGTACTCTTCCCAGAGCGACGGGCGCAGGGTCTTGTCGAGCCAGTGTTCTTGCTCGCCGCCGCCGAGATCCGATTCGTTGGAGAGGGTTGACATATGGTGTGCTTTATGCTAAGATACTCGCATTGGTGCTGTTCCTAGACATCATACACTATTTTTTCGGGTTCTGAACTCCCAACGTGACAAAGCCGCGCTTGCGTGGCGACGAGTGACGAGCGAGGGATTCTTGGGTCTCACCCCTTCGGGTTGCAAGACGGTCGAGTCCGTTTCTTGTGTTTCGAAGGGGTGAGGTGCTGGGATACCCCTTAGCACGTTCACCGCATATAGATCTTTCTATACTGTGTCACGATGGGAGTTGAGGAACCGAGAGGGAAAACGGCATAGCCGTTTTTTTTTGTTTCACCCATACTACATGTTCTCGCCAAGGATCCTGCGCACCTCCGCAAGGGTGGTCGTCCCCTCGAGTACCTTGAGTATGGCGTCCTCGTGTAATGTGAGATGTCCCTGGGTGTGTGCGATGTCGGCGAGTTCTCGGACCGTAAGTTTCTTGCGTACCGCATCCTCGATCTCGCGCGTGGTGGTGATCACTTCATAGACTCCGACACGACCTCGGTACCCGACATCCCCTTCGGGCGCGTCAGGCACCCACATGGTCGTCGTGTTTTCGGGTACGAGTGATTTGTTTTGAATGCCTGCAAGTATTCGGTCAACAAACTCTTTATCCTTGCCCTCGATCGGCACTTCCTTGCGAAGTTCGGGTGACAGGGTGCGGAGCAAACGTTGCGCCATTACGAGGTTTATTGCGCTCCCTATCATGCTTGGTTCTATACCCATGTCGATGAGTCGCGGATACGCACCCGACGCGTTGTTGGTGTGTAGGGTCGAGAAGACCAGGTGGCCGGTGAGCGCCGCATGGATCGCGGTCGAAGCGACTTCTTCATCACGGATCTCACCGACCATGATCACGTCGGGGTCTTGGCGCAGTGCGCTTCGCAGGCCGGTCGCAAACGTGTAATCTTTGTGGTTCACCTGGGTCTGCACGATCCCCTCCAGATGATATTCGATAGGGTCTTCGATGGTGAGGATCTTGATGCCCGGATCGAGCACTTGTCGCAGGAATGCATAGAGCGTAGTGGTCTTTCCCGATCCGGTGGGGCCGGTGGTGAGGATCATGCCGTTCGGTTTTCGGATCTCTCCATTAAGCACTTCGAGTACGGATGGCCGGATGCCAAGCTTTTCGAACGTGATGTGGAGCGAGCGTGGGTCGAGCAGACGCATGACGATCGATTCGCCGTTCCCTCCGGGGAGTATCGAGGTACGTATCTCGATCTCTCGGTCATCGATGCGGACACTGAAACGCCCGTCTTGCGCCGCCGAGTGAATGTTGATCTTGAGGCCGGAGAGGAGCTTCACGCGGGTAAGTACCGCATGGTAGGTCTCGGTGTCCACTTGTGCGACGTCCACCAGTACGCCATCAAGTCGCAGACGGATCCGCACATCCGCATCTTCCGGTTCGATGTGAATGTCCGATGCGCCGTTCGCGATCGCACCCGCAAGTACGATCTCGAGCGTACGGGTGATACGATACAGCTTTTTCATGCCAAGCACCTCAATGATCGCCTCGCGGGTCGACGTAAGCGACGTGAGCCGTGTGATGAGCGCACGGATCTCGTCATTCGAGACGTCGAGCACTCCCGCTTCCGTTTCGACTGCAAAGGAGGTCTCCTTGTAGTAGGTCCATACATGCTCGAGTGATGCTTGCGATACCATGGTGGGAACGACCTTGTACCCGCGGCTTTCGAGATCAAGGAGCACCGACCGAGCCGCTTCATTGTTTGGTGTTCGAATGCCGACTGAAACCGTCCTGCCGCTCAGTTGGTATGGAGCGACCTCTGACGTCCGCGCGATCTTTTCCGGCACAAGGCGCAGTGCATCAGTGTTGACCGCAACCTGGGTGAGGTTGAGGTACGGTATGCCGTACTTTTTTGCCAGTATCGCCACCAACCGCTCTTCTTCCTGGTGTCGAATGTCTGAAAGTTTTGACCGCGAAGCCTCGTTGAGTGAGATACCCATGGTGCTATTGTAACAAGGGACGACGCAGGTCGAGGAATTGCTTTTTTTGCATTTTGTGGTGTACTGTATTCAGTGCGTTCAATTATGGAGGTTTGCCATGCACACGATCGCTCTTTTACCCCTCGTTCTCGCCCTTTCGGGATGTGCAGTCGTCACCGGCCCCGAGGGAGATGTGCGAGGGGTGTACGTACTGCCCCCACCGGTTGTGGTGACGCCGTACACGACGGTGAGGCCGCGTAGGTATGTCGAGCCCCCGTGGCACTATCGGTCGTACCATGACCGGTATCACCACCGAGACCGTCGCCACAATGACGACAGGCGGTGGCGTCATCACCATCGGGTTCAATGATGGCGCGTTCGACCGGCTTTGCAAGAGGTCGGTCTTTTGTGAACAGGCTATTTGCTCGAGCATGGACAGCGGTGAGTGGATCGAGAGCGTGCATGCGCGTTACCGACCCATTGTGTGCATGGTGTATACTGTGTGCATGGAACGCACACCGGTACCACATTTCGCACTTGAAATGCAACCCGCACCCCGAAAAGGTGAGGTCCACCAGCAAAAGCCGGAGTGGCACACACTCGATGATATATTCGAGTCTGCCGACTGCAACTCCGTCACCTCCGTTGCGCAAAGGATTGCCGAGACGCTTGCCAAACTTGTCGATGTGTCATCATTAACGTGCAATACCCCAGAAGGGGCGGGGCCTGTGCTTGCCGAGGTGCAGAACCGGGTGACCGCATACATGGTACACAACAGGAGAGTGGGTTCGTACGAAGAGCTTGTGAATACCGTTACCCGTATGTTTCCCGCGACTGTGGCTGCCAAGCTGCGGCGGAGCGGGGTCGGTTGCAGAGGATCAGATTTGAACACGCAATGTGGGAAAATGATTCGCGAGGTTTTTGATGACAGACGTCGGGCCGGCACCCTTGCCGAGGCAAGCTATATCCTCAGACGGGCCAAGACCCTCGGTATACTGCCGGACACACACCCTTCCGGTGTGGATACTGAGGCGCAAACGAGGATACTTACCAATGTTCGACTGGACGGGGAGCGCAAGATCGACGTGCTCGAGATACGGTATGTGCCGGGGGCGTTGGAGCCACGCATGGCCTCCCTACGGCTTGTTCAGATAAAGTCGAACGAGTGCGAACCTCATGTGGTAGAAGAGATACACAAAGAACACAGGGAGTGTGCGGCGCAACTTCGCGAATATCCGCTGCCGGTGTTCGATATCGAGACGCAGCGAAGAGAGGATGAGGTGTACAGGGAGGCGCAAGCTCTCGCACAAAGCGAATTCTTTGCACTGTTGGAGCTGGTGGAGACGAACGCCGACGCCGACAATTTGCTGCGTGACCACATGAGGGCATGGCCACAAGATGACAATGTGGCATTCTACTCGGAATTATATAAAAAACTTGAGTCACGCACCGGAGCGGTGTGGGTTGAGTTGCGAAAGTGTGTGGATGGTGTAGTGAAGAAATTGAGCAAAAGTACGCATCGACCTTCGAAGCCGGCGCGCCACTACGTGCCGGTGCCGATCGTACGGCTCGAGTCCGTGGTGGTGCATGTGGGTGGAGAGGATGTGTGCGACATCACCCCCGTGCCGCATGAGGGGGCTGATCATGGGGTGCTGTACGAGGATAGGTCTGGACACTTTTGATTTGGTATGGTTTACTCACAAAACTCATGTATACCCGTAGGGCTTCATCTATGAACGATAGATCGATCATCACTACTGATACAGATGAGATTGTGCTTGAGCGCGCAGATGCTGCGCGTGACCGCTACGACCGTGCGTTGCGGGACATCACGCAGCGTGTCGGAAACAGGGAGATCACTCCCACAGAGGGGAAGCGGGAAGTTGAGGCGCTTCGTGCCGCGTACGAGCGGGAGATGGAGAAGATATACGGTCCGCGACACGCGGGGAGCGCGTAGTGCAGGGATGATGAAAGGGCGCATGGATGCGTCCTTTGTTTTGTAAGTCGGTTTAAGAAACAGCGTAGCATGAAGACTTTTTCGACGTTCCCACCCCTCGTTTCGATCGAAGGACATCGAACTGCTGTCAAAACACGGTAGAGCATAAACCCGCCGACAGGATCGGCGGGTCGTTTCGTGCACGGTAACCAAACCGCACACGAGGGCTTCCGTCCATGGAGGCCGTGCCCTCACCCTACAGCGCACGCCGTAGGGTGAGGGCAAACAATCATTCATTTTCAAGCGTCCATGGGGATACCCTCCATGTTCTGTGGCGAAAAGCCGTCCCTTCGCACCAGACGAAAGCGGCACCACCATGAAATTATATCATCAATCAATAGACCTGTCAATATCATGCAATGTGCACGTTGCTTTCGGTTCCTCACGTTCTTGTGCTCCTTCCCATGCAAGAGTAAAGAGCGCCTCGACCAACCGTGTGATATCCTCGTGTTCGATCACGATGCTCACCGTTGGTGCTCTGTAGGAAGTGATGCTGATCTTGTTGTCGTAGATGGTGATATCACCTTCAAAATCAAGGTGTTTTGCAAAGGAAACCCAACGTGCATCGCGAAATTTTTCTTCGTCTTTTACTCCGACGACCGGACCGTGTGAGGATGTGTACAGGATTTTGGTCCGACGTTTCGCGCGGATGCGCGGACTATCGGTTGCCGCATATATTCCCGGGAAGTGTTGCAGGGTGCAGTCGAGGTCGGTAAATGACATCCCTTTTTCCTTTGAGGAACCACGCACTTCCTTTAGCAACTCCTTCAACCCCTCCTCGCCCTCAAAGTAGCGCACCACCGGGCGTGTGCCCCCCGAGTAGTGCAAACGGCGCAACTCACCCATGGCCTCACGCACGTCCGCTTCCGTTCGTTCCAATGTCTCGCGTTTTTCCTTGAGCAGCGCCTCGATCTTCGCCGGATCCTCGGGGTAAAAAAGCTGTTTGCCCGCCTTTTCCGCACTACTCACGAGCCCCTTTTTCATGAGGGAGTCCACGATAGTGTATACCGTCCCGCGCTTCACTTTCGACTGTGTGGCGAGGGTCTGCGCGTTCGATTCCGAAAGCTGCAAAAGGGTAAGGTAGACCGCGGCCTCCTTGTCGGAAAGGCCCGCACGTTCGAGAGTGTGGAGGTGGGTGGACATGGTGCAAGTATATCGCAAAGAAGCGTGCATGACGAGGTGTTCATTTATGCTGGAGTATACAAGCACACTGAACACCTGAAATATCTTTAATTGAAGCTAAAATATTAAAACAGTATAAAAATATGCTGTAAGCGATTGACAAACAAATACGACTATGCTACACTAGAGATAGTTACGGAAGGGCCGGCACACACAGGCCCGCAGGACTTTACAGCATGTCGAACTCCATCGACAGTGCGCGATCACCGAAAAACGCAAGCAATACAGAGCATTTTTCCTGAACGGATGAGGTGGTGCCGGAAGTACTTGACAAGATGCATAAAGTATGCTATCATATTCAAAGATGCTACCGCCTCCCCGCACCACCCAACTAGGACACCTCACTGTGGATAACGAATAATTCACTGGCCCGATAATAGTTCAGACACTGACGAGGAATGTCGTTCAGATAGGACTCTATCGAACGAAGCTCGCCGTCAGATACCGTGGCAA
>JAYRSE010000018.1:0-9902 GCA_041920275.1 Minisyncoccota bacterium
CGTATTGAGATCGGTATGCCGTTACAGGACGACGCGGTCTTCGGGTACATCGAGCGGACCGACACGTTCAGTCCGAAGTTCTCCGATCTCGAGGTCGATTCACCCTATAACACCTACAAGTACAAAGGCCTGCCACCCGGACCGATCGGCAGTCCTTCGCTTTCCGCGATCCGTGCGGCGATCACGCCCGTCGATACCGAAGCACTCTTTTACCTACATGGAAAAGATGGAGTGATGCGTGTGGCGAAGGACTACACGGAACATTTGGTGAACAGAAGAAAGTATCTCGATTGAGAGCGGGACGCACTTCAGGTTTGCGGTAAAACGTGCTTGCGTTTTGGTGTTTTTTGTGTCACAAAGAGGTATGCAGACACGAAAAGTCGTCGTAGCGATGAGCGGCGGGGTCGACAGTTCCGTATCCGCCGCACTTCTTAAGGAGCGTGGGTACGAGGTCGAAGGTGCGTTCATCGTACCATGGTCTCCGCCATGGTTGCCGTGCGCTTGGCGGGATGAACGCTTGGATGCCGTGCGGGTCGCCGAGTTGCTTCGAATACCGTTCCACACGGTCGATCTGTCGGTCGAGTATGAGCGGGATGTTGTGAAGTACCTTGTCCGTGAGTACGAACTGGGAAGGACGCCCAATCCGGATGTGATGTGCAACAAACACATTAAGTTCGGTGCATTTTTCAGATGGGCGGAGAAGCGGGGATTCGACTATATTGCAACGGGACATTACGCTCGGGTGGAGTCGGGTGACGCGAGCGATGTCCGTTTCAGCCATCGGCTTGTGTGCGGCGTTGATACGGCCAAGGACCAGACCTACTTTTTGTGGACGTTGACTCAAGCACACCTCGCGCGAGCGATCTTTCCGGTGGGCGGACTTACCAAACGTGAGGTGCGCTTGGAGGCGGAGCGTTTAACGCTACCGACCGCTCGCAAGAAAGACAGTCAAGGCGTGTGTTTCCTTGGGAAGATCGATATGCGGGAATTCCTGCAGCACTATATTCCACCCAGGGAGGGGGCGGTGCTCGATCGTTCCGGAGCGGTACTCGGTGTTCATGAAGGGGCGGCATTCATCACGCTTGGACAGCGACATGGTTTTGCGGCGAAGCAGGCAAGTCCCAACGACCCGCCGTTGTACGTGATCGCAAAGGATATTCATGCGAACACGATCACGGTCGCTCCACGCGGTATCGTCGCCGATGGTGTTGTAGAGCGGGCCGAGTCGCGCACAGTGCATTTATCCGGATCGCACTGGATCTCCGGTGTTCCTGTGGTCGACACGCTGGTTCGATGCGCCGCGCGTTTTCGATACCGTCAGCCGCTCGTGCCGGTCACGGTGCGTGCGTCCGGGGACGACACCGCCTCGGTGGTATTCGATGAGGCGCAGGCATATGTCACCGCCGGGCAGTCGATGGTGTTGTATGACGGTGATGTGTGTCTGGGAGGAGGTACGATCGAGTACGTCGAATAAGTTCACATGTTGGGTACTTTGCGAGCATGGTACGCTCGGAGTATACTATCAACGTATGGAAGACAGGACACATGTAAAGCGCATGGCCGCACTGATTGCGGTATTACTTCTTGTTCTCGTGGCCATTTCGATCAACAACCTGACGGAAGATGCGCCACAGCAAGCGGCGGTGCTCAAGGTGTATGGCGAATAGCACCGAGACGTTGGTAGTCAAAGCTTGGGGTGGTGAAGAGCCATTCGAACCTGAAAAACTCTTTACGTCGCTCGTGCAGAGCGGTGCATCTTCAGAGGACGCGGAACGTATAACGGCGCGGATCGCAAGCACGCTTCATGGAGGTGAAAGCACCAAAGATATCTACGCACGCGCGTTTACGCAGTTGCGCGCGATGGCTCGTCCGATCGCCGCACGGTACTCGATCAAGCACGCACTCCTTGAACTCGGTCCGTCCGGTTATCCGTTCGAGGATTTTCTGGCCGCGTTGTTCAAGGCGCGCGGATACGTAACGTGTACGCGCAGTACTCATGCGGGAAGGTGTACGACCCACGAGGTGGACTTGGTTGCGAGCGGTCCCGATGACGAGGTCATGGCAGAGGTGAAATTTCACAACAGTTCCGGTGTGAAGTCTGACACCAAGGTGGCACTCTATGTTTCCGCTCGCTTTGAGGACATTCGGACGGCACCCTCGTTCGACCCGAGTCGTCCGATCCGTACCATGCTCATCACCAATACGAAGTGCACGCAGCAAGCACATGAGTATGCCGCATGCGTCGGTCTCGAGCTTTTAACCTGGGAATACCCGAAGGATGCCAATTTGCGGATACTGATCGAGGATGCCGGCGTGCATCCGGTATCGTGCCTGACCACCCTGTCGCGCGCGCACAAGCGTCGTCTCATGGAGTCCGGTATCGTATTGTGCAAGGACCTGCATGATGACCCATCGGTACTCGGCTCACTCGAGCTTACCGAGCGTGCGCGTGGTGCGATCATGGAAGAGATCCGCGAATTATGCACACATGCGCACGATGTCGTAAAATGACACGGGTAGTATACTTGTTTTTGCATGCCATACATGGTAGACAACGCAACGATATTCACACAGCTCATCATCGCGTTCGTTCTGGGCGCCTTGTTGGGTCTCGAACGTCTCATTGCCCGCAAGGAGGCGGGTATGCGCACGTTCGGGATCGTGGCGATCTCCTCCTGCTTGTTCGTTATTGTCGGTGAGAATGTCGCACATAGTTACGCGGAT
Source organism: Minisyncoccota bacterium (assembly GCA_041920275.1). Classification (GTDB taxonomy): domain Bacteria; phylum Patescibacteriota; class Minisyncoccia; order Phycocordibacterales; family UBA12088; genus UBA12088. The sequence goes on from JAYRSE010000018.1 coordinate 2,725, forward strand.
ACGTTCAATCTCGACCCGCTCCGCATGGCAAGTTCGATCGTGACGGGTATCGGCTTCATCGGGGCCGGCCTTATCATTTTTCAACATGAGCTTAAGGGTCTTACGACCGCCGCAACGCTTTGGGCGGCAAGTGCGATCGGTGTTACGGTCGGGTTCGGGTACTATGCCATCGCGAGCTTTGCGACTTTTCTCGTGCTGTTCGTCTGCGTGGGTATTTGGTATTTTGAACGATTCGTGGAGCGAGTGACGATGCGTGCGCGGGGGATCACCGCCGCCCGGCTCGACTCCGCGACGAAGAGAGGGCGTGATTATCAGTAACATGAACAACACTATGGAGTACCGACTTAACAGGTCGGCCATTATATGGTCGACGCTACTTGTATGTATTGCGGGCGCGGTGTTCGCTTACACGTATTTCTCGCAGAAACCGGAAGCGCAGGAAATGTCCGGCGAACCCTCGACGGACGAAGAGCGCGTTGGTGTCCCGGAGGTCATAAACGCGAAGCATCATATCGAGGGTGAACTGCACACGATCGCGGGTTCGGTTGTCGTCCCGAGTGCATGCCACAGCGTTTCGGTCGAACCGTTCATGAAAGATGAGTCAGGTTCGGAAGTCGAGCTCAAGTTCTCATTGGTGCTTGGGGAAGGTGAATGTGCCCAAAATGCAACGGATGCCACGTTCAAGGTCACATTCAATGCAAAGCCGGACGCACGCATTACCGCAACGTGGCAAGACATGCCGATCAAGCTCAATCTGTTGCCCGCCGAAAGCAGAGAGTCCCTTGACAGAGAGTTCTATTTCAAAGGGTAATGCATCACGATTATGGCATGATGCGAGAGTGTGATACAATTTAACATCGTTAATAACCAAACTCACAAATGTCTATGAACGAGCAAGAGATGTACAGTGCATCCACTGATGCGAAAACGGAGTCGACCGAGAAGGTCGCGGGGAAGAGCATGTTCATGCGCGCGATGATCGCAGTCGTTGCGGTACTCGTCATTATCGGAATTGCCTGGATAACCGGGATGTTCGGCAAAAAGGCTGATGTTTCAGATACTACGACGACCGGAGGCGAATCACCTGCCGCCCTCACCCCGGAGCAGGCGGCGATGGCGGTCGCGACCGTGAACGGTGTCGAGATCACGAGAGGAGAGTTCGAAAAGACGTTGACGAATGTTCGGTCGACACTTTCGCCCGAATCCATCGCCTCGCTCGAGACCGGCGCTCTTGAGCAAAGTGTTATCAGTGACATGGTGAACATGCGTCTACTGATCGATGAGGCCAATAAGAAGAAGATCCCGGTCAGCAGTGAGGATGTTCAGAAGGAGTACGATATGTTCAAAGATTCGGTGGGAGGTGAGGATGTGTTGCGTGACGAGCTTGCAAAGGTCGGCTTGGATGATGCCGGCTTCAAAGAGAACATCAAGAACGAGCTTATGGTCCGGGCGCTTCTGGATAAGGAGACGGATATCGAGAATATCACCGTTACCGAGGCCGAGATCCTTGCGATCTACGAGGAGGCCAAGGCGGTTGCACCGGAGGATCAGCCAATGCCGCCTCTCGAAGAGGTGAAAGATGCCGCACGTGCGCAGCTGACTCAACAGAAAAGCGCGGAGATCATCAATGCCTACGTCCAGAAGCTTCGTGCTGCCGCACAAGTCGAGATAACGCTCTAGGTTCCGTATATGACCGATCGGTCGGAGAAGAGGTCGTCGCCGATGAGACAGTTCGTTTCGCACGGTGCGTACCATGGAATAGAAGAATATGAACTGAAGAAGAATGGTCTCCGGGTGCTGTATCAGTACAATGATGCGGCACCCGTTGCCGGCCTCATGGTGACCTACCTGGTGGGAAGTCGGCATGAAGCGGTCGGTTACACCGGTGCCACCCATTTGCTCGAGCATTTGATGTTCAAAGGTAGCAAGCGGTTTCCACCGAAGCGTGGCGTTTCGGTCCTCGACCGGCTGGGAGAAAAGGGCGCTCTCGTGAATGCCAGCACATGGCTCGATCGTACGAATTACTACGAGGTCCTGCCCGATGAGTACTTTGAGCTTGCGGTCGAGTTGGAGGCGGATCGTATGCGGAACGCCATTCTTACCGAAAAGGACCGCGCGGAGGAAATGCCCGCGGTGCGCAGCGAATTCGCTCGCCATGAGAATAGCGCGATGGAGATGCTTGATAAGTGTGTGTGGGCGACCGCGTTCATGGCCCATCCGTACCATCACCCCACTATCGGCTGGCAGGATGATTTCGAACAGGTTTCCATCGAACGACTGAAGCGGTTCTACGATGACTACTACTGGCCGAACAATGCCTACGTGACGGTGGTCGGTGCTATCGAACGCGAACGTGCGCTGTCGGTGATCCATACCCATTTCGGAGTTCATCCGCGCTCTCCACATTCCATACCAGTTCCATACACTCGTGAGCCGATCCAAACCGGCCGACGGTTTACGGAACTTCGTCGCAATGGCACCAAAGACATTGTATGCCTTGCATACAAAATGCCGGAGGCACAACATCCGGACATGCCCGCATTGCTGGCGCTCGGTACGGTACTTGCGGGAGGCCAGACCTCACGTTTGTATCGCAGGTTGGTCGAGTCTCGCCTTTGCGTCTCGGTCGAGGCGATGGTGATGCCGTTCTTTGACCCGTCACTGTTCCAGATCTTTGCCACCGTTGCACAGGGGGTGTCCCATGAGCGTGTGGAGCGCGCACTGATCGAAGTGGTGCGTCGTGTGCAAGAGGAAGGAATACTCGACGTCGAACTCTCACGAGTGCGATCCGCCCTCGAGACCGAATTGGCCTTTGCGCGTGATGGTCACTATGCAATGCTTTCCGCACTGAACGAGGCGATAGCGACGGGAGACTGGCGTTTCTTTTTCGATCTGCCACGTACGCTTGGTCGTGTCAACGCAGAGGATGTTCGCGCGGTCGCCGGGAAGTATCTTGTTCCGACTGCGTCAACGGTCGGGTATTATCGAGGTAGTTCAACTCCTGTCGTATGAACCTTTGTGAACGCACGCACTACGAACGTCTGGAGAACGGCATTGATGTGTTCGTGCTGCGAACGCAGGTTCGCGACGTGGTGGTCTGCAACATGGCTTTTCCCGGGGGCGAGTATGCAACATATGACAAGCGCACGGTCGCCGATCTTTTCTCGATATTGCTCCCAACGGGCACTCACACGAAAAAACGTGCCGTGGTGCGCGAGATGTTTGAGGAGATGGGGATACATGTTTCGTTCGATGAGACCAACACACACCTCGTCGTTTCGCTCGCGTGTCGCCCTGCGGTGTTCGTGACCGCATTCACGCTTGTGTTCGAGATGCTCTGCGACGCGCATCCATCTTCGCGCGAGTTCACCGAAGCGGTCACGCAACTTGCGACCATGTACGAACATGCGCAGGAAGAAACGCGAGATCAGGCGAATATCGCCCTCATGCGCACGCTCTTTGCTCGGGGACACCCGCACTGGTTGCCTTTTCCGAAGGACCTGTGCAACGAGCTTCAAAGTGTCACGTTACGGAACGTGCTCGATCACCACCGCGCGACTTTTTCCGGTGTGGGTGGTCTCGTCGCGATCGTGGGCGATGTGCACGAGAAGGATGTTGCGACCCTTGTGCGTACGGTGTGTGCTCGGGTTCCTGCACTGCGTACTGCGCCGTCGACCATTCACCCCGAGCGGGTCACCTCATCGCGGGAAAAAGATATCGTCGTGTCGCTTCGTGACAAGATGAATGTGGATACCTTGCTTGCGATACCACTTGCGCTCACACGGGATCACGCGCAGTATCATGCGCTCAAGGTTGGTGTGAGCATACTCGGAGAATCCTCCACCTCGCGCCTTTTCATGTCCTTGCGCACCAAACAAAGTCTCACCTACGGTGCGTACGCATCGCTTGGGGGCATGGCGGAGGGGTATGCCGGCTATCTTTTTGCGAGCGTGCTGTTTCCGAACGACGTCTTCAAGCGGGGAAGGGTCGCTCTCCGCGATGAGGTCGCGCGGTGGGCGGAAAAGGGCGTCACACAAGGGGAGCTCGCTCGTCGCAAGGAGGAGCTTGTCGGTAAGCACAAAGTTGGACTTGCGAGCGCACGGGGTCTGTGCGGTGCGATCTTCTCCGCAGTGCTTTCGGGGAGGGGTATCGAGTTCGTAGAGACGTATCCCTCTATCGTTCGGTCGCTCACGCTCCGTGAGGTGAATTCGGCGATACGATCACATGTTCGGTACGATCTCGCGGTGACCGCAGCGGCCGGTGCGATCGATGCCGAAGGTGTGTCGTTGTAGAATTCGTTTCGTCTCACTCCGTCTCGCGACCTTTGCGCGATCACGCACATGCCTATGCCTTCACTTGAGGAGATGCGCCAAACACTCCACGCCGAGGTAGGTGGCGTGATCTACGCGCGCGGCCTTGCGTACGTGACGCGAGGCAAGGTAAGGACATGTAAGGTGCTTGAGGACGATGCCTCGCACGTGCGCATTTCGGGTACCGTGGATGGTACCGTTCGGTACCGCACGACGGTCGAGTATGATAAGGGTCGGGGGGTGTACCGCGAACTCGCCTGCACGTGTCCGTACGGGTACGGGTGCAAACATGCGGTCGCACTCCTGCTTACCTACACACGAACGCTTCAGCGTATCGACAAGCCGACGCGTTCGATCCCGCGATCGACGGGGGAGGAAATGGGTACTGTGATCTCACGCGAAGGCGAATCCGAAGATGCCGCGTTCGACAGGGGAGCGTACACGGTCATGCTGCACCGGCACAGGCGTTATGCCGCATCATTGCATCTCGGCGATCGGTACTATGAGCAGGTCGATATCGAACGGATACTCGCACACGCGCGCATGACCGAGGATGAGCGCACCGTTCTCACATATATATACAATCATAACGGTTTCTCGCAAGCGTCATCGTTTGTACACCCTTCGGACCCTGCGATACTGTTCCCGCTCCTTCAAGCGACGGGCTTTGCGCTCATGTGTAATGATGGATATAACACCTGCGTGCCGCGCCCGATCGTACTTGACCTTGCGCCCCCGCCGATACGGGTCGAAGTATTGCCGGAGTACACTTCGCATCCGGGCGATCCCACCATCGTGCGACGCGAGGTCGTCCTCACGCTTCCTGACGAGCGCGCGCCGGGTTCCGGAGCGGGGCGGTCCATGTGGTCGCGACATGGTGCATGTCTGTTGCACGAAAAAGACACCAAGATCAGATTGTACCATCTTGATCCGGTATGGTTGGAACTTTTGAAGGCCGTGGCCCCTCGCTATCGAGAGCATGTCGCGCGTGTGGATGAATACTTGTATCATGCGGTGGTACTGCCACCAAAGATACTCGACCGACTGCACTCTTTTTTGGAGAGCGTTCCTCCACAGATCGATCTCTTCGTGTCGGATCAGATCCGTTCCATGGTCGTGCACTCGACCCACACGAGTCGCATCATCGAAGTCGATCTGGACAGCGTGCTGCACACGATCCGTGTCTCTCCTTGTGTGCGATATGGTGGGTGGTCGAGTCCGGTCGCCGATATGGTGGTGAGGAGGCGTCATGTTCGTAACGGGTACAGTGCACGAGAGACGTTCGATGTGCCCGCAACACATGCGCTCTTTGAGGATGCGTCGGGAACACTGCAGTACGTCAGGAGGAATGTGAAAGAAGAGATATCCTGTTTCAAGGAAGTTGAAGCCGAGCGGGAGCGGTTGGGATTTACCGTGATGCTCAAATGTTCTCTGCAGGGAAAGCAGAAGGTCGCTCGATACATTTCCGAAGTGTGGCCGAATGTTCGTGCGTTCGCAGAACGTCGAGGATACGAGATCGTATTCTTACGGGACTCGCTTCCGAAGGAAAGCGTTTCGTTCAGCGCAGACTTTTCTGCGCCGGACCTTGATACCGACCGGAACTGGCTTCATTTCGACGTCGAACTGTACTGTGCCGGCGAGCGGGTGACCCTTGAGAAGTTGTACGAGTACATGTCGAGCGGCTCGACTTTTTGGCGAAAGGATGACGGGAGTCTTGTGGAAGTGGAGAACCGTGATGAGCTGGAGCGGCTGGTGCGTCTGTTGCAGAATTTCCATGCGCGACAAGACGGTGGGTTCGAGGGTGGCTTGCATCACGCGCCCGAGTTGTCGTACGTTCTCACGAGCTCGCCACACTACACCACCGCACAGTCCAAGAGTCTTCGTGAGTTCATGAAACGTATTGAGTCCGGAAAACCGATCAAGCGTGTGCGTCTGCCGAAGCGTGTGAGGGACACCCTGCGTCCGTATCAAAGGGCGGGTGTGGAATGGCTCTATTTCCTGCGATCGTACCGTTTTGCGGGTATTCTCGCCGATGATATGGGTCTCGGAAAGACCGTGCAGGCGCTTACGGTCCTCGCGCTCGAACGGGTCGATGGGGTTCCGTCCATTGTGGTGTGTCCCAAGTCGCTCCTTTACAACTGGAGGAATGAAGCGGCCGCGTTCTTTCCGGACATGCGGGTGTTGGTGTATGAAGGGACACCCGTTGAACGTGCGCGACTGCAGACCGACATCGCCTCGTACGACCTCGTCGTGGTCGGGTACGCGACCTTGAAGCGTGACGCCGACGTGCTGTGCGCGCCCGATCGTCGGTACAATTATGCCGTTCTGGACGAAGCTCAGTACATAAAGAATCACATGACCAAAATGGCGCAGTGCGTGAAGGAGATACCCGCCGAGTATCGTTTGGCATTGACCGGTACACCACTTGAAAACCATGTGTTCGAGTTATGGTCGATCTACGATTATCTGATGCCCGGTTTTTTGGGACGCCGCGACCACTTTGCGGAACGGTACCACAAGCCGATCATGGAGCGAAATGATCAGGCGGTGCTTACACAATTAAGGAAGAAGGTGGAGTGCTTCATGCTCAGGCGCACGAAAGCGGAAGTGCTTTCGGAGCTCCCGCCGAAGATCGAGCAGGTGGTGGAGTGCGTGCTTACCGATGCGCAGAACATCGTGTACCAGCAAATTTTGAACGATGTGCGCGGAAGCGTATTCTCTGCGATCGAATCGAAAGGATTTCGCGGTTCGCAGATACACATCCTCGCGGGTTTGACCAGGTTGCGCCAAGCGTGCAACCATCCCGCACTTCTCACCAAAGAGGAGGATTATGCCGCGTATGAGTCCGCAAAGCTCGATGCATGCCTC
>JAYRSE010000019.1:0-17025 GCA_041920275.1 Minisyncoccota bacterium
ACACCAACAGGAGGAGGAGGTGGAGCAACAACTGCAACTTCACAAACATGCGGTTATATTTACAATTATTCTACCGATAATGGGCGGATGACCAAGGCCGAGTTCGAGAAGACGGGAGGCAAATCCTCCCGCCAATCGAACCAGAAGGCGGGCGCAAAGCCCGCCAAGGGAGATACCAACAAGGGGGGTAAGGGCAAGAAGTAGCCCACCCCCCACCCGGTCCTCAGCATGACCGGGTAAGCAAAAACTGCTCCGCGGACAAGCGCACCGCGATGGATGAAGCTGCGCTTAAGGTTTTGTGAGCAGACACATGGAATGGTCTGCTCATTGGCTCGTCACCCACGGTGGCGGCCTCTTTTCACCCCATCTCCGTTTCGTCGTCATCCTCGACCTGATAGAGGATCCAAGCAAAGCGAAGGTGAGGTGAAAGAGAGGAATAGAGAAGCTGGCAGGTGTCAGCTTACAGGTAGCAGGATGGATGATAGAGCGCAGGGCAGTGTGTGCCACCGCCAACCGAGCATCGAACACGTCGATGTTGTGTTGATAGAGTTATCTCATGAGCAGGTAGAGAGTCGCAGGCGGTCGTTTCCGGTACACAGTGCACTTGGGTGCGTTGTGTACCGGAAAGGATACCGGAGGGAGTGACGATATGTCACACGTGCTTCTGTGTCGGAGCACACAGAGTAGTGATGCGGCATACGCTCCCGGGCCCGTGGCAGGTCCGCAAAATGTACAACAAGGATGTTGTGCGGAAGTGATGGGGGCGAGCAGACCCGTTTGGGTAGGCTCGACCCCACACGATACCACACACCGGGTACGTGCCCCGAGGCCGGCATTGCCGACCCAAAGACACGGAACCCTTAGTGCCCCAATGTTGGTTGGGCGACGCCAAAGGTAGTACCACGAGAACGGATCAGGGCAATTACACGGCTTAATCGCCGTCGGTACAGCCCCCCGACTCGGGTACTACCCTCCAACCCCCAATAGGGGAGGAGAAAGTGATGCAGAATCATCACGAGTGCCCATAGCAAGGGGGCACAGAAAAACCGACGTTATGTCGGGCGCGGGTGTTCCGGGACGCTGGAACATTCTACGCAATACCTTCAGACCGAGAGGCTCGTACCTGTTGTTTGGGGCGAGGGTAGGGCGGTCTGGCTTGTGCATGTAAGCGTGCAAGTGCTGGGGTGTCGTGATGCACCCCGGAAGCGATGCAAGGCGCTTCCAAATACAGGTGTCCCTGCGCATACAAAAAGCGCACGTCGGGTATTTGGAGTACCAGACAAAGGGCATCACACGGGGTTGGTATGTACCCCTTCCAAGCAAACATACAAAAGTGTCCCCATGCGCCATCGTCATAATCGGCGCGTAAGGAATGCGTGGCACTGCAGGTGTGCCAATGGAGGGTGTGCGCAATGCACCTCGACCAGTCGGCGTCGGCCGATTCGGCGTGCGAGGTCGTGCGTACACCCAAAGGGGCGGAACCCCAACCTGTGCGGGGGAGTTCGGTGGCGAAGGAAACGCCACCACTCCCAATTGGGCCATACTGTTGTTTAAGTATGGCCTCTGTCTAGGGCATCAGCATGCGTGCATGGGGTGCCCTTTCAGAGTATCGAAACGCGGAAACCGGCGAAGGGGGTATGAATGCACCGCCATGCATTCGTAGCCCGCTCGCCGAGATTCGAAAGAATTGAAGCAAAACACGGGGCTCGCTCTCCGCCCCATCCGCCAATCGGCTTCCGGCGTCGCAACCCGGAGGCCTCTACCTGCCCGCAGACCGGGCAAGGAGAAACACATGAACGCGAATCAGATCATCGCCAGTGCCGCCGCCAATCAAGAGCTTGAGGAGGCCCTGACCGGTCGCACGCGGGCCGGGCGGCCAGGTCGCTTCCATCAGAACTCCGCGGCTATTTACCGGCCGCGGGTGCATGGGAAATCCGTGGCCGATGCGCTCGCGCGCATCGGCACCAACGTCCCCTATAACTGGGGCCCCTTCGGGGGCTACCAAGGGTCGTCCGTCGACCCCGAGCGCGTGGAGCGTGCTCGGGTGGAAGTCGGCTGGCTGAAGGCCGCCGCCGACCTAGCGGATGTCTGGCCGACGGCCAAGTTCCTGCTCGGCAAGTTCATCGGGCACGGGATCAACGGCGGGAACGGGGTGGGTTCGCCCTACTCCTGTCTCGTCGACATCCCTGTCGGGCGGTGGGCGCCCGGGACGTTGGTGCGCAGGATGCGCGCCATTCGCGCCAAGGCGCGGGTGTTGATGGCCACTTCGGTGACCATTCGTGACCCGTCGTGGGCCGCGGTTGCCGTGGCCGCCGCCGGCAAGTTGCCGGTTGGGAAGGCTGCCGTGACGGCATGGGCGATGACGCTCAGCTCACCGCGTCTTGGACGCGACTCGGTCATCGGGAAGTATCCCGAGGCGCGGGCGTGGCTCGTCGGCCACCTGGCGTCCGCACCGTCGCGCACCACCTTCCGCGACTGGTGTCGCGGAGTTGAGGCCAAGCAGGGCTGCTCAGTCGAGGTGGTGGAGGGCGTTCGCGCCATCCATCACCCGGCCGAGCAGGTGCGGGCGGGTATTACCGCCGAACGGGTGGTGATGCTCCCGACCAGCCGTCGGGGCAACCCTGCCGGCCGCCAGCGTGCGTGGGTCGTCCGCGTGGGCGCGTTCGCGTACCACGCGGGGGATTGGTACGGGAACCTTGACCGCAAGGACGCGGTCAAGCAGGGGCTGGACGCCTGCCGTCGCGCCCGCTCGGTGGTTGGGGCTGGGGCAGAGCTTCTGCCACAGCCCGCTCGCCGGCAGTTCGAACGCGGGGAGCTGGAGATCCTGGTGACTCGCCAGGACTCCTACGCTGCCGGGAACTGCTCGCCCGGGACGGAGGCATTCGTCTCCTCCCAGGGCTGGGCTGGGCGCTGGTGCGCGCCGGCGAGCGTGCTGCTCGCGTCCGGCAACAGTCGGGCTCAGGCGGCGGCGATGGCGGCTCTGCGCCGCTACGCTGACGCGGAGCGTCGGGCGGCGTAGCTCCCCCTCCGGTCTGAGCGTGACCGGGCAAGCAAAACTGCTCCGCGGACAAGCGCACCGCGATGGATGAAGTTGCGCTTACAGGTTTGAGCCGTGTTACATGGAATGGACCGGCTCATTGGCTCGTCACCCACGGTGGCGGCCTCTTTTCACCCCATCTCCAGAAAAGACCCCAGGGGTAATTTCTGAGGTGAGGTGAAAGAGAGGATAAGCATAAGCTGGCAGGTGTCAGCTTATAGAGAACAGGACGGATGCGAGACACAACAACTACGATTAATCGTAGTGGTTGGATGGAAACCGGCGAATGGGTTATGAGTTCATCCAGCACCCAACTTTGTACACACGGTGTGCATAGTTGAGTGCTGGACACATTCACGACCCGCTCGCCGAGATTCAAACTCGGAGCCGATCCACCGACGGCGTTATCGGTGTAGTAAAGCCACACCCCAATACCACCTATAAGCTGCCGTGAGGCGTAAAGAGGCATGTCCTCGGCGAAGTGGTGGAAATACCGGTGTGGTGCGGAGAGAGTATGGACATCCTGGTCCTCTCTCGGTCGCTCGGTCGAGGGTATCCTTGCCGACGCGATCGCCCACTTCGGTGGGTTCGGCGAGATCGTCGTTGTCTCTCGGGACAACGACTCGTTCGAACCCCCGGAGGGCCTGCCGGCGGTTGAGGTCTCGAAGTTTGAGCCTCAGACCGGAGCTCGGTATACCGTCGTTGCAAACGGCGGAACCGCGGCTCAGCTCGTACCGGTGCTGCTGCGCCTGGTGCGGGCCGGCGTCGCGCTCAAGGTCTACGACCTGCAGCGCGACGGGGTGAGGGAGCTCTCCTAGAGCGCCCACATTCCAAGCCGTAGGTGCGCTTCGCCAGCGTACCTATCTGGGCAAAACGATGCCGGCAACGTCAAGCCGGGCGCGCGAGCATACGCGCGGTGGGTGGCCCCCGAAAGCGGAGATGCCGCACAAAGCCACGCCCTTCGACGGTGTGCATGTTCTTTGGTCTGTGTGGTCGAAGCGCACAGGTTGGTTTGTCGGGCTGACTCGCGTCGGCCCTTGTATACGGCCTCCGAGTAATCGGTGGTCGTTTCAAGACACAGTCTGTGGCAGGACGCTGCAGCTCCCTCAACTAAGCCAACGTACCACAGCCGGATACGCTGTATCGTTGGAGGAGATGGACATGAAAACATACACCTGGCAGGGTGGTTCTGTATCTTCCGGACTGTCGCTCGTCGCTGACGAGCGGCTCGGTCGAGTGGTCTTCCTCGGCGAGGAAGGCCGGGGGCGGCGGTACGAGAAGGTTGCGCTCGACAAGCGCAACCCCGCGTCGGTCGCGGAGAACGGGAGGGTGCTTGAGGCACACCTGCGGAAGGTGACCCTTCCCTCCAAGAAAAAGGAGGGGACGGAGTTTGCCTTCTGGGTGCTCGAGGCACCATCCGCGCACGACGACCCGGAGGCGGTCTTGGTGCGGGTGAACACCTCCTGGGCCTACACCCGCGGTACGGCCGGTCGCTGGGAGACGGTCGCGGGCAAGCCCGAGACGCTCGTCTCCGGGTACGGTGCGCACGGCATCGCCGGACGGATCGGCAACTGGGATGATGGTATCGTCCTCATGCATCCCGGGGACGTCCTTCGGGTGAAGCCTGAGGGTGGGTCAAAGACCCACACCTACGCGCTGTGGATTGGCGCAAATGGCGCGCCCGTGACGGCGACCTGGCAGGACTACGAAAACCTACAGGCAAAGGCCAAAGCCGAGGCGGTCATCGCCGAAGCCACAGCCGAGCCACAGGGGCTCATGATGGCGTTCGGGCAGATGCCTGCGTACACCTACGCCGGTCGGGGCGAGGTCCGCACTGGCATTGAGATCGGCAAGGGTGCGGCCGGTCCCGCGGTGTGCCTCGGTGAAGAGGGCCGTGGGCGTCGGCGTGCGGAGGTCTCGCTCATCGGCTTTGAGGATGAGCGAGTGGAGGCCACCGCCGTGGCGATCCTCGAGGAAAAGCAGGTGCCGGCTCGGTACTACGGCGACAAGCCGACCGTGGAGCGCATCTACGGTCTGGTGCGGTCGGCGCAGACCGAAGAGGGAGCACTCCTCTTGCGGGTGCTGCCGTCGGGTGGTTGGCGCACGCATCGGCGTACTGAGCCATTGCGGGGGAGCCCCACGCTCATCGCGCGCGGGGTGATCGCCTCGGGTACCGCAGGGTATGCAGGGAGCGAGGACGACACCTTGTGGGTCCTGAGGCCCGGCGATGTTGTCGTGATCGAGGGCAACGAAAAGCTCCGCGTCCTCGAGAACAAGGCCGGCAAGCTCGTCACCACCCCATGGGCCGACTGGGAGGTTGCCGATGGGAAGGTGGACCCGCAGACGTATGTGGCCCAAGGGAAGGCGCCGTGGGGTTACGTGCCCGCGGAGTGGGTCGGTCGGGTGGTCCAGGTGGTGCGGTCGGTGCGTGAGTACGACTCGCGCTCCTATCGCGAGCATATGGAGTACCGCGAGACCCACGAGGGTGAGCTCATCTCGGTGAGTCCGCTCGTCGTGAACCTCGGCTGGGACGGGCGCGACCGCCATGACGCGGTCGTCACGGACGGGGTGTGGGTCAAGCTTGACCCGCACAAGGAAGTTCGTCGCTTGGATGGCGACGCGCTTGCGAAGCGGACGCAGATCCGTACCGAGGCAGAGGCGCTCCATGCTCGCGCCATCGCGCTCACGCAGGAGCGATACTTCGCACTCGCGGAGGCGAGTCTGCGTGAGCAGGTCGAGGGCCTCACCCGTGAGCTCGTGCTCGATACCATGCCCACGGATGGCTGGGACTCGATCAGTGAGTGGGTCGGGAAGGCACGTGGGATCCTCAGGAGGTTCGACGAGGCCACGCAAGAGCTCGTGTCGCTTGAGGAGCGGCAGAGTGGTGGCGAGATACTCGTCGATTTCGGCGGCCACTTCCGCCGGATGGGAAACAGCGGCAATGGCGACTTTTGGGTCGTTGCCGCGGATGGGTCGCTGCGCGAGCCCGACGAGGTGCAGTACCGGAAGCGGTACACCTCCGAGGGGAGCAAGCGGTGGCGGACGGTCGCGCCGGAGGAGCTTGCCCTTTCGTGGGACTGCGGGACCATGCATGACGTGGTCGGGTCCAGCAGCTTCACGGTAGCGAAGGCGCCGGTCGGTGGTTGCACGGACGCGCAGCTCGAAGCGGTGGCACGGATCGAGGACGAGCTTCGAGTGCCGCGTAACGCCTTCGGCCTCCATGCGGAGATGCAGAAGGTGTATGACCGCCGCATGGAAGCGATCCGGCAGGCGTGTGCGCGGTCGCGCATTCTGCAATCTGTTCCCGACAACCTGGAGTACCTGACGGTCTCCGGTGAATGGGGGCAGTGCGTGGGGAGCGACTGCGTGCGTGGGAGCATCGCCCGCTACGTGGACTGGGGCAAGGAGTTTGGCGAGCAGTGTGAAAACCGCTCTGCACAACTTCTAGACCGCCAGCCGGCGGGTGACGGGGTGTTGGAGTTCCTCGCTTACGAGAAGTGGGGCGACACGAACCTCAACATCCGGTGGCGGCCGCCGCGCGAGGGTGAGTCTGGCGAAAGTCACGACGAAACGACCGCGGACGAGTCGTCGGCTCCCGGCAAGCCCGCGAGCTTGAGCGCGCTTGAGGCGCTTGCCGCGAAGTTCGGGCGGTAGTTGTTCTTTCCCCTCTCGTGCATGGAACGTGTGGGAGGGGTGTTTTCGGGCGACCGGTTCAGGTCCGGTCGCCCCGCTTTTTGAGCTTGTCGTGCATGTGGCATGGTGAGCTCATTGGTGTGTGTGTCCCGAGCGGGCAGGAGGTTGGTGTATGTGGAACGAAAAGCCGGGTCGGCCCGAGCGCCCCGAGGTGTTGGGCGTTACCGACAACCTTGAAGGGGTTGCTCGCGATCTTGCGGGTGCCCCGAGGGGTGGTACCCCTCCGAGTGTCATCATGGAGGAGGGCGATTCTCCGCCGCGAATGGGTGAGCGGGAAAATTTCAACCGCAAGACCGGTCGGCGTACCATAGTGAGTTCCGTGTACGTCGGACGCGAGTGGATTTGTGCCCGCATGAAGGAGGAGTTCGCGTACCGTTTGGCTTTTTACGAATGGTACCATGGTACCGAGCCGAAGGGTCGCGCGAGTTAGTTATACCCATATGGGGGAGCATCGCTCCCTCGTTCTATCGGGACCTGACACCGGTGTGTGAGGTCCCGTAGAGCGAGGTCTTTTAGGGTTGTTGGAACACTTGTTGTTTCATGAGAATGAGTAGAACGGAGTATCATTCCCGCGGTCTGTACGCGGGCGGGTTTACGAGTACGTGTTGTGTGGTACACATTTTTGTGATGTGACGACTATCGTCCCATTGTAAAAATCTCCCTCCTCGAGATGTGTGCGACGTACGTGTGCTCAACGAGCATTCCACACGGAATGTTCCCGTGAATCCGCCCGCGTGCAGGTCAATGATCTGTGCGCGTTTTGGCGTACGTGGTAGGCGTGTGTTGAAGTAAGTGTTGTTGGTGGCACAGCGCGCGTCACCTTAGTGTGGCGTGTGGTGTTCCACCAATAACAAGGCCGGAGAACCCGGCGGGAGCCCGATAATGTCGGAAATGATAAGGTTCTTTCACTTTGTCGGGAGCACAGATGCTCCAGACCTTTATTGGACTCACGAGATAAGGCTCGCGGGTTCATAGAGGTAGATGAGGAATGAGTGGAGTATGAGAATGAGTAGAAGGAACGCAAGGACATCCCGAACGGCGCATCACGTGGTGCATCGTTCGGGCGGTCTTTCGGCTGCTCAGCGTGGTGCTACAGGCGTCCTGCAAACCATATCGGACGGAAGTGCACATTGCACCCTTCGTACATGACATCTTGCACGATCGACCAGTTGAGCATGTATGCTTCTTTCGGGGTGTAGGTGCGGATGAATGCGCGGAGTCCGGTGGATATGTGTTCGGCATTGCCAGACTTCACCTCGATAGGAATGAGTGCGTTGTTTCGTTGCAGTACGACATCGACCTCCTTTCCGTCCTTGGTGCGCCAAAAAGAGAGCTTTTCAAATACCGACCGCTTTTTCAAGAGCTCGGTTACCACAAAGTTCTCGGCAAGTATGCCAAACAGTGGCGTGTGCGGGGTGATGGAGAATGTGCCCAACAGTGAATTGCGCAAACCGGTATCCACCACAAACGCTTTCGGTGCCTTCACAAGCTCCTTTTGGGGGTTGGTGTGGTAGGGTGGAAGTGTGTGCAGGATGAAGGTGGTCTGCAAAAGCTCAAGGCGATTTTTGAGCGCGGTTGCACCTAACCCGGTGTTGCGTGCGAGGTCGCTTTGGGAAAGCAGGGAACCGACCTGCGAAGAAAGGAGTGCAAGAAGTTTCTGTACCTCGAGCGTGTTCGCCGAGTACTGCCATAGGCGTACGTCCTTGAGAAGGTAGGCGCTCATGAGTCCCTCAAGAAGTTCGGCCTTGCGTTCCCGCTCTTGCGTAAGCACCACTTCCGGGTACCCACCAAAGGTGAGAAACTCTGTAAGATGCGAGTTGAGGATGTCGGGCGCCGCCGGAGGCACGTCTTGTAGTCTGTAGAGTGAGCGCACCTGCTCGGGAGCAACGGCGTGCAGATACTCTGCAAAAGAAAACGGCCAAATGGTAAACACGCGTTTGCGACCGGCGAGTGACTCGTTGATGTCGAGATACCACGAGGCGGAACCTGTCACAATGAGCTTAATGTGCGGGTGGTGGTCGTGTATCACCTTGAGCGTCACACCGATCGTCCTTGCGTTCTGAAACTCATCAATGAAGTAATAGTGCGTCTGTTCAGCACTTTTGGGAAGTGTTGCGAGTGCGGTCGCTTGGTCGTCCCATACGGCAAGATCTTGGGTATTCTCAAGATCCACAAAGTGAAGGTGGGAAGGGGGCACAGCGCGTTCCGTATTCAGTCGCTCCATGAGGTGCCTGAGGATCGTAGTTTTGCCTACTTGCCGTGCACCGGTCAAGAAAATCACCTTATCAGAAGGGACTTCTAGCCAAACGGCTTCAAAAACAGAGCGTTGTATGTAGGTTTGGTTCATACTAAATCTATGCGACACATTAGAATAGTTGCATGCTCAGTGTAGCACGCCTGTACGGGGGTGCAAGCGATAGGCGGTGAATACTAACGCAGGGACATTCCGAACGGCGCATCAATGGTGCATCGTTCGGGCGGTCTTTCGACTGCTCAAAAATCACGCGGCAAGCCCGCACTTTTCGCCCCGCTCGCTCTGTCATGGCGAGCGTGGGTTTAACTCAAATCGGGCGAGAGCCCGAGGAGGTCATCATGGCATTCGTAGTCCTTTTGGTTATCTGCCTCGCTGCTCCCGCTTTTGCGGGGGAAGTGGGCATTGGGGAGACGGTTCCCATCCACACCGTCTCGATCGGAGAAACCCTCAGCGGGATCGCCCGCGAGTACACCGGAGACGCCTCCCGCTGGGAGGAGCTTCGGAAGGAGAATGGTCTCCCGCAACCCGCATGGAAACATGGGAAGCAGGTGGTAAAGATCCGACCCGGGCAGAAGCTCATCCTTCCTGCCGGGTGGTTTCAAAACCGCCACCTCGAGCCCTGGTGGAGCGGGTGGTTTCCCACCGTCCGCGGGTGGGTGAAGGAGTACGGGGAGTTAATCCTTCTGCTCCTCCTCGCCCTGATTGTTGGGCGTCGTCCGGCGGCGGTGGTGGTCCACAACCACCCGCCGCATCCGCCCGCGAACTGAATTTTCGACACGGAAGTCGAACGCATCGAGAGGGTGCGTCAACCCTCTCCTCCATTGAGTGTTCGAGAGGTCTCGAACGTTCATAGAGAGTGGTGTGCGACATGCGGATGCGAAGAAGTCATTTTTTTAAAAATCGTTCAATGCCTCACGTGGTGGTGTTCGACCAAGCGGATCTCCGTCCATCGGCTGCCATTTGCACGCATCGAATGTATCGTGGTGCGAAAGTCCGCGCACTTTGTTTTTTTTCAAGGGGACATATAATGGTGGTATGGATGAACGCTCCTCGAGTCATACCACACGATCGCCCGAAGAGACCGCGCGCTTTGCGGCACGTGTGGTGCAGGTGCTTGCCGAGCGAGAGCAAGGCAGGGGCACCGCCACTCTCGTGGCGCTTTCGGGTGATCTCGGTGCGGGAAAGACCACGTTCACTCAAGGGGTTGCACGCGCGTTGGGTGTGGAGGATCGAGTGACAAGTCCAACGTTCGTGATCGAGCGCATATACCGCTTGCCCGAAACGGCACCGTGGAGGCATCTGGTTCACATCGATGCGTATCGCCTTTCAGGAGACGAAGAGCTCGGTACGATCGGATGGTACGATATTGCCACCGACCCGCGCAATCTCGTGTTCATGGAGTGGCCCGAGCGTGTGGAGCGCGGAGTGCCGGAGCGTGCGGTGCGGATCGTGTTTGAGGAGGTGGATGAGAGCACAAGGAACATTCACGTGCACGGCCTTGCGGTGTAGCCCTCTTTTGGCACGTTGTGCGATTGAGTAACGGCGCATGATCGTTGCGCTCACGATTTTTTCAATTTTCACACCATGAACACACGGGCAACGAGTGAACACACGGGCAACATCGTCTTGCTTGACACCCATGCCATTCTCCACCGGGCGTTCCACGCACTGCCGGACCTCGCGACCCCCTCAGGCGAACCGACGGGAGCGCTCTATGGCCTCGCATCCTTTCTGCTTAAAGTCGGCGACGATCTTGCGCCCAAGCACATCATTGCGGCGTACGACCTTCCCGAACCGACGCACCGACACGAGGCCTTCGAGTCATACAAAGCGAATCGCCAAAAGACCGACGACGCGCTTGTGGCACAGCTCATTCGTTCGCGTGACGTGCTCGACGCGTTCGGTATTCCTTGGCTCGAGGCGCCCGGTTTCGAGGCGGACGACATACTCGGCACACTTGCGCACATACTTCCATGTACGCAGGACGAACGCATCGTGATCGCATCGGGCGACATGGATACGTTGCAGTTGGTGGAGGGTGAGAGGGTGGTCGTGTACACACTCAAAAAGGGGTTGAACGAGACCGTTCTCTATGACGAAGAAAAAGTGATCGAGCGGTACGGTTTTCCGCCCGCGTTGGTGCCGGACTACAAGGGTCTGCGTGGAGATCCGAGTGACAACATACCGGGTGTAAGGGGGATCGGGGAGAAGACCGCGACAATCCTCGTCACACAGTTCGGTTCGCTCGATTCGCTCTATGAGACGCTTGCGAGCGCACCGGAACGCGTGTGCGAAGCGGGGATCACCGAGCGCATGCTGGGTATTCTCCGTGAAGGAGAGGACGACGCGCGCTTCAGTAAGGAGCTTGCGACCATCCGGCGCGATGCACCCATCGCTGTGCCCCTGCTTACCGAGTGGCCCGCATGTATCGATAAACATGCCGCACTCGAGCTCTTTACCGAGCTTGGCTTTCGGTCACTCGCGAATCGGTTGCGTGAGAAGCTCGGGGTTGTGGCGGAGCAACCAGGTGTGACCGAAGAAGAACCGGGTGATGCGGAGGTGCTGGAAACAACGCTCGCGCTGTGGCTCATCAAGAGCGACTCGACGAATCCCTCGCGGGAAGATGTGCTCGAGTACGGCAACACCCGTTCGTTCAAGGAGGCGCGTGCGAAGATACTGCGCGAGCTTCACGAACAAAAGCTCGAGCGCGTACTCTACGACATCGAGCTCCCCGTTGCACCGGTCATACGAAAGATGGAAGAGCGAGGAATTCTCCTCGATGTTGAGTACCTGAAAAAACTCTCGACTCGGTACCATGCCGACCTCGACGAACTTGCGAAGCGCATATACGAGCAGGCCGGTATGGAGTTCAATTTGAACTCACCGCGTCAGCTTGGCGAGGTGCTCTTCGACCATATGGGGGTCGGTGGCGGAAAGGGAAAGAAGACGGCGACCGGACAGCGAAGCACGCGCGAGGACGAGCTCAGAAAGTACGCGAAAGACAACCCCATCATTGCGGACATTCTCGAGTATCGTGAGCTGCAAAAGCTCCTCTCGACCTACATCGACAATCTGCCCGCCATGGCGGACGTGGGGCATCGATTGCATGCCCACTTCTCCCAATCGGGCACCACGACCGGTCGTATGTCGAGCCAAAGTCCAAACATGCAGAACATTCCGATCAAAAGCACACGGGGAAGTGCGATACGCAAAGCCATTGTCGCGCCCGAAGGGTTCACGCTCTTGTGTGCCGACTACAGTCAGATAGAATTGCGTATCGCTTCGTTCCTCTCCGGCGACGAAAAGTTGATCGAGAGTTTTCGGACCGAACTCGACATTCACACCGCGGTCGCCGCACAGGTCTTCGGGGTACCGCTCGAGCGGGTTGATAAAGAGATGCGTCGTCGGGCGAAAGCGATCAATTTCGGCATTCTGTACGGTATGGGGGCGAATGCGCTTTCCGAGGCGACCGGCACCGGCAGAAGGGAAGCGCAGGAGTATCTGGACGAGTACTTCAAGCGGTTTTCCGGCATACGGGAGTATGTCGAGCGCGTCAAGACCGAAGTGCATACCCGCGGATACACGGAAACCTGGTTCGGTCGCAGGCGGTACTTTGAGGGCGCGCGGTCACCGCTCCCGTACGTGGTCGCCGCCGCCGAGCGCATGGCGCTCAATGCACCCATTCAGGGTACGCAAGCCGATATCATCAAAATGGCGATGGCACGCATCGATACGCGACTCGCGGAGCGGCACCTTTCCGGCTCGGTATTCCTGGTGAGTCAGATCCACGATGAGCTCATGTTCGAGGTGTGTACCAGTGTGCTTTCCGAAGTGGCCGATCTGGTGCGCACCACCATGGAAAGCATTATGAGTTTGGAGGATACCAAAGGGGTGCCGCTCAGAGTCGATGTGGAGACAGGTCCCAACTGGGGCGAACTTTCCACGATATAGCGGCCATTGTCGCGTATGCACTCAGGCGAGGGGTGGTGCGTGTTGCCCTGCGTTCGGGTCCTCTCGCACGATCTCCAGCACCCCGGCACCCGTGCCGGCTTTCGATCTCGTGCCGCGATCTTTTATTTGTTTCTTGCGATCAACCTTTTTGTCGGTCGGTCTGGTCTTGTTGGGATTCTTCCCGAGAAAAACCTTCAGTCCGTGAGTTTCCAGGAACTTTCCCTGCAATGTCTGCAGATCTTTGACCGTCAGCGCTTGCTCGTTCTTTTCGTACAGATGCTCTATGATGGTCTCAATAACCTCATTGGGGTCGAAGCGGGAAACCTCCTGCTCGTGTGTCATCTTTTCGACCGGCAGATAAAAGCCGATCCTGTTCTCGTTCGTTTCCGAGACCTCGATAGCGGGGACGAACCCGCCTTTTTTCACGATGTGGTCGGTGAGGTTGCGCAAGAAGTCGTATGAGTAGCAGGCGAACACCATGATGCGCAGTTCAGGGTTTCGGGCTTGCACAATAGCGTCTCCGAGCTCTTGATATGAGATGTTGTATGGTGAGGATCGTAGCGATCGATCAAGTGATTCCGCGGTGTTTCGGGAAAGGGCGAAATTTTCCGGACTCCCGTGCCCGCTCAGGATGATCGTTGTTTGACCCTTGCGGGCGGTTTTGACCGTATGCAAGAAGTCGCGTTTGATGACATTTACATCCTTTTCCATCCGCACCCCTTTTCCGATAAAGAGGAAGTCGTTCTCAAACCCACCGGACCCCGCGTGCAGACGCTTTCTGAGTATTTCCGGGTCGAAGGAAGCTTCCTCATGTGTCGCAATGATCGTTTTTACTCCCGGACCCAGCACAACATCGTGCAGGTGTTCCTTGAGTTGCGCAAGCGTTTCGTGCGTGGCACGCGCTATCGACGTGGCACGCTCTCCTTTCACACCATGGGCAAGTTTCCACACACTTTCGGCGAGCATAAAGACATTCGCATATGAAAGTCGGAGGTCGGTGGAGGCGAGTGCCTGAGCGAACTCCTCGTGGAAAAGTACCGACTTGAGATCTTCGAGCGGGATCGAAATGAAGGAATGTCCGTAGTACCGCGCAAATTCGCGATCGTGCAATTTCCAGTGCTCCCCTCGCAAGGTTGTCGCTTCGATCGATCGGCGCACCAGACGGGTCAGGTACTGCTCCATCTCATGTTTCGGGAATGGCAGGTGTGACGACTCAAATGGTTGTTCGGGGTCAAGCTTCAGGCCGTAGCGCTCACGTACCGACTCACTCATCTCCCTCCGTTCGACCTCAAGCATTGTGACGTATTTCTCCTCGAACCCATTTCTTATTTCAGGATCGAGCTTCGAGTAGAGTGAGATGAATGCGGTAAGGTCGCCTGCATCGTATGCGGCCGATGCCGCGTCTCCAAGGATCGTGCGCATGAGATCCCGGTGCGCATCGACCACGTGTCGCGCATAGCGGTCGTAGTACTCAACCAGCGCCCGATAGCTTCCTTGTGAGACGCATGCATCCATGGCATCGATGATCATGAGTGAATACGTACTCTCGCGATCACGCAGGTAGGTGTGAAGATTTTCCGCTTCCCGGAGGGTTACTTGGGGGTATGCAAATCCGCTCACGTGTTCTATCGCTTGCGTCATTAAAGACTCGAACCGCGCGTCGCCCTCCCGGGGTCCGCGCTCATGGAGTATCGCAAGGAGGGTGTATGGATCGACACTGATCGCACCGTCGGTCACGAAGATTTGCTCGATGGTGGAGAGGTCGAACGTGCGCGCGATCTCACTTGATACGCCATGCAGGACGTTGTTGCCACCGATCTCCCACGTCGCCAACAGTGTCGCGGTCGCTTTCTCGCCGTAGGTTTCCGTGAGTTCGGCAAAGAGGTCATCCGTCAGTTCTTCAAAACGGACATCACCCATTGCAAAGCGGGAACGCAAACGATCTTCTTCGGTGTGCAGAATGGTTCGGATCTCGGGATCGGTGCCGATCGTGCGTGCAAACGAAAGAGGAAACCGTACAAGATGGTTGATCACCAGGCCGGAAAGCTCCCGGTGAGTAAGTAGCGGTGTGTAGTTTTTGAATGTTGCCGGAATAAGTAGATCGAACCCCTCCATGGTGTCAGTCACATTCATGATCGCTTTTGTGAGTACGCGTTTGCGATCCTTCTCCGGCAGTACGTCGGCGTAGTGCGAAAGGCGAAGCGCCTCTCGTCCCGGCAAGCGCTCGAAGAGGATGGTCGCATACACCGTACGCAAGTCACGTTCTTTGCCGCACGAGGGGCACTGTTTCAGTAATTCCAACAATTCGGTAATCTGTTCAGGGTCCTTTGCGTCGGGTAGTTGGGTGAGGATGTGCGCTTCGATCGCGGCAGGGTCCCGAAGTGTTTTGCTGACTTGCTCGGTGGGGGTACCTCCCGTACTCGGCTCGGTTTCATGTTCAGACACGTTCTGTTGTTGTGATGGGCCCATGAGCGCCGAATAGAACACGGCGGCCCGTGCGGCTTCTTTTACCATATCCTTAAGCCGTGAAGGTGTGTCGTCGGAAGCATCCTGCTGTGGCGACTCGTGCTTTGGAAATCCTTCGGACATAGGTCGTGTGACAAGCGTTGTGACCATTATACGAGATGTTGTATCGTTTGTCGCTCACCCGCCGTCCCATGAGCTTTCCGACACGGTGCGGATGTTTCGGAGTGGTGGCGGGAGTGATACCTGCGGAAGGCGTTTGGTTGTTGCGTTTCATCACATTCCCCTATACCCTGTGTGTATGCTGTACGTTTTTCATGGTACGGACGGTGGTAAGGTTGCCGACCGCACGAACGAGACCTTGCATGCGCTTCGCGCGAAGCGCCCCGATGCGCAGGTGTATGTGTTCGAGGGTGGTATGTTTGATATCGCTCGTGTGGATGAGCTCATCGACGCGCGCGGTCTTTTTGTGGAGCGGCATGTGGTGGTGCTCAAGGGGGTGTGCGAAACGTCGGAGGGAAGGGATACGGTCTTTCCGCGTCTCGAACGCTTTTCGCGTTCCGAGAACGTGTTCGTCATTTCGGAGGGCTCGTTGCATCCCTCACACAAAAAGACGCTCGCGGCGCATGCGCACAAGGTGGAGGAGCACGAGCGTCCGATCCAAAAGAAGCGCGTTTTCGACGAGTTCGGTATGGTGGCGGCGCTCAAGGAGCGGAACAAGCGGGCGTTGTGGGAGCGATACCTGCGCGCACGCATGGCGCACGAGTCACCCGAGGCATCATGCGGCATGTTGCACTGGGCGGTACGTGATATGTTGCTCCACGAAGAACGGTACACGAAACACTATTCGCGGGAAGAATTGCGTGCACTGTCTCGTTCGCTCATCGAGGTGTACCACGAAGCGCATCGCGGCACCTACGACCTTGATACCGCTCTCGAACGGTGGGTGCTCGCGATGTAGATCCCGTGTTCGCCGCCCATGGACCGTCGCGATCTCGTTATGCCGACAGTCTCGTGGAAGTTGTTTGGCAAATACAAAGACCCGCGCTTGTTTTCGCGGGTTCTTTCATCTCCGTATGTGTTGTCGGGGCAACATGCTACATGGAAAGCTCGCGTGCAAGTCGTGCCGCAGTTTCGGGAGTGACACCCGCATCCATGAAGATCGTTGTTACATGTGACCTCAGCGTTTTCAGATCCCACATGTCACGTTCTCGTACTTCGATGGTCCGGAACGCGCACCCTTTACTGGTCAGTGCTTTCAGCCTCGCATGATCGTTGGGTGTAATTCCACCCATTGTATCAATAGTGTCTTCAGGTGTGAGTGTGGGGTGGTGTTGGGCGAGCACGCTTTTGGCGTTATCAAGTGCGGATGCGAGTATCGCACATGCCAGAGTATCCTTGTCCGGCTTATCATGTCCCAATGACTGCAAGATCTCGCCGAGGGCGCTTATGCGGGTTGGTGTGCTTGATTGCATCAGTTGCTTCTCCGGTAAAAAGTTTCCAGCGTCACTGTAGCACGTCATGCCACCAGCTTCAACGATCTGTTGACACCCTTCACTTGTCCGCCCAGAGGGGATCGAACCCCCGACCGTCTCCTTAAAAGGGAGCTGCTCTACCAGCTGAGCTA
>JAYRSE010000020.1:0-28870 GCA_041920275.1 Minisyncoccota bacterium
CACTTCGCTCATCTCCACAGAACGCAACAACCGCCCTTGTGAGGCGGGTTGCGTTATCAGTGGAGATGGCGGGTATCGACGATACGTCACTAACCGTTTTGCTTCGTGCCTCGCAAAACGCTAAGTGCGTTTCGTCTACGCTCGCCTGTCGCAAGGCGACATGGCTCCGCGCTTCGATACCCGCATGCGAAGTGTGCAGACACTTCGCTCATCTCCACAGAACGCAACAACCGCCCTTGTGAGGCGGGTTGCGTTATCAGTGGAGATGGCGGGTATCGAACCCGCGTCCAACGAGAATTCTTTGGATGATCTACAGGTATAGACCGTTTGAAAGGTTCGGAAGGGTAGGGCGAAACGGACAAAATCTATCCTTCCTAGCATGCTTGGTCTCGCGATGTTCGGGGATGCTACCCGTTCAACGCATAGTCGAATGGTATTACGCCGGTAATCGGTATATCGACATCAACCAATACCGACGGCGATCGGCTAACTGTGCGTTAGGCGAAAGCGAGGTTCAGATCTTTCATCTGGAAAGGTGAAAGCAGACCCCGTGCAGTTTTGTTTGCACGTATTGGTTTCCAAGTATTTACGACGTCCTGGTCGTCGACCTGCACATCTCAAAGAACGATCCCGCCGTCAAAGCCGGTCATCCCCCTGGAAGATACGAGCGTGTGTGGTGGTACTGTAGTGCACCTGCTTCGTTCGTATGCTCTAGGGAGCGGACCGGTTCTAAATTTCAAATACAAAATCTCAAGCTCCAAACAAGTATCAAATCATAATGTTCAAAATACCAAACGCGAGTTGTTTGAAACTTTGAGTTTGAGATTGATTTGGAACTTATAATTTTTTAATTTGTGGTTATCGTCTACATCACTCTAGACGTAGAGATACACCATTCCTTACCATCTACAACAAGCATAGCATATGTGTGCTGTAGATGGTGGCCGTCCCGAGGGACGGCCAGCACGTGACAGCTATCGGTCCGGCATCTCTGTGACACTGGTGACGTACTCACTCCATGGTATTTGGCGCCAGCCATTCTTGCCAGTAAAGTGTTCGTACGCCAATCTACGACTATCTGCGCCCATTATTGCATCCAAGAACACGACCGAACCATCGTCGCGAACAATCAAATCGCAACGCACCAATGCAGATCGAGTCTTTCGACGTAAGCGTGGCATATTTTGTGCCCACCGCTCTCTAATTACGCGGACCATGCTGTAATCGACGTTCTCGCATTTACACCGACGTCGGTGTTCGCTGGGCGTCACAAGCGTCGAGTGACTGAAGGTTCCCACTGCACCTGACGCCGCCCATTTCTTCCAGAACCTTGGATCACGGACTTGACTTTGATTCACTTTTTCACCCCTTCTGTTGCTTCATCACACGCCCCATTTCACGGTCCGACTCGCGCTTCTTTATATCCTCGCGCTTGTCGTACTGTTTTTTCCCGCGAACGGAGGCAATTTCGACTTTTATGAGTCTGTTCTTACTATAACACGAAAGCGGGATAAGTGTCAAACCTTTGGTCGCCTCGATACCGATCAAGGCGTTGAGCTCTTTTTTCGTGAGGAGGAGGCGGCGGGGGTGCTCGGCTTCGTAGTCCTTGGGCATATTGCCGGGCTGATAGGGCTGGATGGACATGCCCACGATATACGCCTCGCCACCGCGCACGAGCACATGCGCACCGTCAAGCTTGCCACGGCTTGCGCGCAGACTTTTCACCTCATGCCCGAAAAGCTCGATCCCCGCGTCGAACGTCTCGAGGATCTCGTAGTTAAAGGTGGCTTTTTTATTTTTGAGTAGAGTGGGCATATTGAAATACGTGCACGACATACAAAGTATAGCAGAAAAACAAAGGACACGCCCCGAGAGGTGTGTCCTGTCCGCTAGGGCGAACCCAGTGGTGGATATGTGTATTGTGCACGAGACTCCATATTGTCAATCGCGGTTGTTGTGGAAAGGCGTGCAATAATGCTCGTATGAAAGGTTTCGAGGATCTCATAGTTGAACGCCACGTTTTTTTGAAAAAGGGACAGCAGACGCTGTCCCTTTCCGGCACCAAGTTGTGGCGCCGAGTCGGTACCTAGCGGTGGTACCCGGTCTCCTTCGCCGCCTTGGCAATGGCACTTAACTTCGCCTCTTGCTGGTTGACCGTGGAGCTACCCACGTAAGTGCCGAACCCCGGGCAGTAGAGCTCGTACTTGAGCTTCTGAGCATTGCCGAGGTTCTTCGACCAGCGAATACTATCCTTGTAACGTTGCTGGAAGAATCGGGGGAACTCGGTGAGGTCGTCACTGTCAGCGGTAGCGGCCATGGGCGTCTTTGGTTGCTCCCCAGGCAAGAGTCCAAGGGTGACCAAGTGACGCTTGAGCTCGACGCAGTCACGCTGAGCTGGCGACTGGCCAAAGAACTTCACATCCGAAATTGACGCGAATGTTGGCTTTCCGCCGGCGGGGTACTTTGCGGTCAAGGTCGACCGCTCGTCACCCTCCCGCTTGCCCATGTCCATCCAGGACTTACCGGAGTTCTCGCTGGAAAAGTACTGGGCTTTGTTGCCCGTTTCAACGATAACGAAGGTGGAGTTGGTGCTCGCACCGAGCGCGTACCAACTTCCGCCAGAAAGCATTTTTTCTCTAATTGTGATCATTGTGGTCTCCTGCCTTGGGAGGCATGACGTGGTCAATGGGAGGGAACCTGTACTTACTTAATCATAGCATATTACAGAGATAATGTCAACCATTTGCCCCGACCTCGTATTGCTTGGTACAATATCTGCAACAGCTTTGCTGTGAGAGGTTGACGATACCCTGGATTGCCGCGCTTCGCTCGCAAAGACGGGTGGCGTGAGTTTGTTTTCTACTTTCTTCATTCTACTCCACCTCGTTTCGCGCTTTCGTATCTTGATTTTTTCTAGACACCAACCACTATTCACTAGTCACTTACACCGTATGACAATCCAACAAATAGCCCAATCCCTCGTCGCTCCCGGTAAAGGCATCCTCGCTGCGGATGAAAGCCCTGCGACCATGCAAAAGCGTTTTGCGCCGATCGGTCTCGAGCCGAATCCGGAAAACAATCGTCGGTATCGCGAACTTCTTTTTACCGCCCCCGATATTGAACGATATTTGAGCGGGGTTATTCTCTACGATGAAACCATACGACAAAGCGCGGACGACGGAACGCCGTTTGCGACCCTACTTGCACAACGCGGTATCATTCCGGGTATTAAGGTCGACCAGGGTCTCGAGCCGCTTGCAGGATGCGAAGGCGAGGAGATAAGCAAGGGCTTTGATGGGCTCCATGAGAGGATGCACGAATACTACGATATGGGTGCCCGCTTCACCAAATGGCGCTCGGTGATCCATATCACTGACGAACTACCCACTCAAGCCGCGCTCGACGCAAATGCGGAGGTGCTCGCGAAGTATGCCAAGTTGGTCCAGATGCACGAGATGGTACCTATGGTCGAGCCGGAAGTGCTCTTCGATGGTACCCACACGCTCGAACGTTCAGGCGAGGTGTTGCGTGCAACCTTACGCGCACTTTTCCTTGCCTGTGAAGCGCAAAAGGTTGATCTTCCCGCACTTATCCTCAAGACAAGCATGGCGCTTCCGGGTAAAGAGAGTGGTGTGGAGCTCGATGCGACGGCGGTCGCACGCGAAACGCTCGCCGCACTCAATGACACCGTGCCACATGCGGTAGCGGGTATCGTCTTCCTCTCCGGAGGTCAAACGCCAAAGCAAGCGACCGAGAACCTGAACGAGATAGGTAAGTGTGGAGCGCAGCCCTGGCCGATCACATTCTCATACTCCCGTGCGATCGAAGAGCCGGTCATTGCGGCGTGGTTGGGTGACGTCTTGCGTGTCGCCCTTGCGCAGGATACGTTGCTCGAGCAATTACAAGCGAACAGTGCCGCGCGCGACGGCAGATTCGTGCCGACCGTATGACTACCGAAGGATATTGCACTCTGAAACGCTCGCGTTTTGGTGTTGTGCGCGGAAGGAACATCTCGTTCGCTCTTCTCGCATGCGCACTGAGCGTCGTCACGCTGGCATGTCTTACACCGCTTGATCCGCTTCATGCCGCCACATTGCGCGCAGGGTCCGAGTACTCACTGGAGTCAAGTACAAAGATCGATGGTGACCTGTATGTTGCGGGTAAACGTATCGATATTGCAGGTGCGGTGTCCGGTGATGCGGTAGTGCTTGGAACCGATGTTTCCGTCACCGGCGACATCGATGCGGACCTTATGGTCGCGGGCGGCACGGTGGAGTTGGCCGGTTCCGTCGCGGGCGATGTTCGAGTCGTGGGCGGCATGGTGACCGTTCGTGGTGTGGTGGAAGAGGACCTGGTCGTTTCCGCGGGATCCGTTCATGTCGAGGAAGGGGCCCAAGTCTTGGGAAGTATGTTCGTGTACGCCGACCGACTCGTCTTTGACGGTGTGGTGCGCGGTTCTATGGAGGTACGGGCGCGCTCGTTCGAGATGAAGGGAGGAGCGGAACATGATGTGCTCGCAAAGGTCAGTGATTCGATCAGTGTGGTCGACGATGCGCGAATCGTCGGACAGTTCACGTATCACGCTCCCCGTGAAGTGTTCCTTTCTCAAACGGCAACGATCACCGGTCCGATACATCCGAATGTTTTCGACCGTTCGATCTCGGTCACCGATTCTCGGGTTTACGTCGGCATTGTGCAGGTGCTCATGTTCGTACTTTCCGCACTTGCTCTCGTTCGGTTGTTTCCGATGCTTCCCGAACATCTTGCCGTGTACACGGTGAGGTACGGGAGCGGCAAACGCATCCTCATCGGATTCGTGTTCTTGTTCGCTCTGCCGGTCATTGCGATCCTTGGTATCATCACCATTATGCTTGCCCCGCTCGGACTTCTGCTTTTGCTGGTATACGTGAGCATGGCGCTTGTTTCGGTGGCACTTGCACCCGTCGCGGTGGCATCCATGCTGCGGGTCTGGCTGAAGAGAGGTGATGCCGGATCCGCACCCTTGATCTTCCTGGGAGCGATCGTGTTCGTGTTGCTGTCCTTCGTGCCACTTATCGGTCCATTGGTACGCTTCATGCTCGTCTTATTCGTGTTCGGTTCATTGCTCATGATCATGTTCGATTTGTGGCGCAGGTTACGATCTCGCACCGATGATCCGGCGCGTGCGACAGCAAATATGCAACACGACATGATCGACACCATCCAAGATGCCCAAAAAGAGTAATAAACCTGCCGTGGTCGATTGTGACAAGGGCGTACGCGAAACGATGTGCGGTGGTGACGTACTGCGGGAGCGACACGCACGGATCTGTGAGCTTGATGGCGTGCTGAAACGTTTGTTCCCGGATGCGAAGATCGCCCTGCGATACGGGAACGAATGGGAGCTTTTGGTCGCGGTGATACTTTCCGCGCAGTGTACCGACAAAAAAGTGAACGAGGTCACACAAACCCTTTTTAAGAAGTACCCCACTCTGGACGATTACGTGCGTGCGGATCCTCGGGAGTTCGAACAGGATATCCACGCGACCGGCTTTTTCCGCAGCAAAGCGAAGCACATACTCGAGGCGGCACGTATGGTTCGTGCGGTGTATGACAGTAAGGTACCGAGGACGATGGAAACAATGCTCACCTTGCCGGGGGTCGCTCGCAAGACCGCGAACGTGGTGTTGGGTAATGCCTTCGGGATAGTGGAAGGGATAGCGGTCGACACGCATGTTCGGCGTTTTGTCATTCGATTCGACCTCTCCGACTTTCGTGATCCAAACCGGATCGAGCGGGACCTTATGGCGATACTGCCGAAGGAGGATTGGCTCGGTTTTACATACCGGGTCATCGAATACGGACGGACGATCGCGCCCGCACGAGTCTACGACACCACGCATGATCCGCTCGTTGCTTGCTATCCGCCAGCCGGAACAATTTTTCGGGTGTGACCCAGGGGAAGGTCGTACGCTTGTTTTGGCGTATACACACAATCCACACTCTTGTATGCGGTGGTTTCGTGTCACTATACTTAGGGAAGCTTCAGGGTGACCGCGGGTGTTGTCGAGCACTCGCGCCCCGTTAAAAGGAAGTCGCACGGGTCGGCGCTTGTTCATCAGGCATGTACCCAACGCATATGGCAAAAGGAAACGCCTCTGAAAAGAAGGAAGTGAAGAAGCCGAAGAAAGACAAGAAGAAGAAATAGGCGAACGCGGGAGGCGACACCTCCCGCGTTTTGGTATACTTGAATGGACCGTGCGACTATTTCGTGCGGGCGGCAGTATGTCGCTTTCCTCGAACAATATCAAGGACCTCCGTGCCACCGTATGGCGACACTTTCGAGAACATGGCAGGCATGATCTGCCGTGGCGAAAGACGACGGACCCGTACCGTATACTGGTTTCCGAGGTGATGCTCCAGCAAACGCAGGTGGCGCGAGTGATTTCGAAATATCACGAGTTTCTGCGTTCGTTCCCGACCGTTTCGGCGCTCGCATCCGCCTCACTGCGCGACGTGCTGGTCATGTGGCAGGGTCTCGGATACAACAGGCGCGCCAAGATGCTCTACGCCGCCGCGGTCAAAGTGTGCGACGAGTACGGTGGAGTGTTGCCTCGAAGTGAAGAGGAGCTCATGCGGTTACCCGGCATCGGACACTACACCGCTCGTGCGGTCTGTACCTTTGCGTACGGCAAAGATGGAGGCATGGTGGAGACGAACATTCGAACTGTGTTGTTCCATCACGTGGTATCGGATCGTTCCGAGGTTTCTGACAAGGAGCTGCTGCAGATGAGTGCGGTGCTTTGTCCATCCGGTCGCGCTCGCGAGTGGTATGCCGCAC
Organism: Minisyncoccota bacterium; assembly: GCA_041920275.1. Lineage (GTDB taxonomy): Bacteria > Patescibacteriota > Minisyncoccia > Phycocordibacterales > UBA12088 > UBA12088. The sequence continues at coordinate 6,821 of JAYRSE010000020.1, forward strand.
TGATGGATTACGGAGCGTATTTGAAAGGGCGGGGGGTGCGAGTGAATGCGAAGAGTAAGCACTACTTGAAGCAGCCCGCCTTTGAAGGAAGTGACCGACAGATACGCGGTGCGATAGTGCGGCTGCTCACACAGGTACCTACAGCGAGCGAGCGGACCATTCTCGCGCGAGCGCAAGCGGATACGGAACGGGTGCGCACGCAATTGGATAACTTGGTGAACGAGCGTATGATCAACAGGTCCGTGAAAGGAAGGAGTGTTGTCTATCGCCTGTAGGTTTGTACGCCTACATGAAATGCACCGGCGAACCGGTGCATGATGGGTTTCGATTTGAGTAAGTTACAGGGCCTCAATCTCCTTCTTGAGAAGGTCGATGAGTCCGAGCTTCAGTGCTCGCAGTAACGCAAATATTTTCCCCGGTCGATACGAAATCGATGAGCCGGGTTCCGGTGTCAGGTCGATCACGTTTCCGAGCGTTCCGCCATCGACCCGAGGGTTTCCATTGATCGAAAGGAATGCAAAGCCCCTCTCTTGATTGATAACGGTCGGATCCACAACCTGTATCGGTCGTACCCGTGCTCTTACATTGATCGGTCTTCCGAGCACCTTGAAGCCCGCGATCACCACGAAGGTCACGTTGGCCATTGCTGTTCTCCCACGAATGTTGCCAGTGGGATTATTATCAATTTGTGCGTATTAGTCAAGCAGGTCTTTGACGAACGGCCATACACGGTCGGTCTCCATGTACCACTCGTGGATCGAGTGGAAGCGTTCGCTCGGTTCTGCAAGCGGGTGAAGCGTTATGTTGTGGACATCCGTATGTGAAAGGTAGAGCAGGTCCGGTGCGAAGAGGAAGATCGCCGCATGGTCCTTTGCGAGGCGTTCGGCAAAAGCGCGGAGGAGTGTGGTCCGTTCTTGCGTGTCGAACGTCGTGCGCAAGGTTTCAAGCATGGTGTCGGACTCGAGATTCGCGTACTGGCTGATGTTCAGGCCTGGGTCATTGCGCTGTGAGCTGTGCCAAAACGCGTACAGATCCAGCTCGTGGCCCAGTTCCATGCCGAACAGAAGCGCCTCGTGACGTCGAGGACGTATCACGCTCTGGGTAAGGTCGGCGGTTTCGTAGACCTTGAGTTCGACTTCCGCGCCGACTTCTCGCCACGTTTGACTCACCAGTTCGGCGACCGCGACCATGTCCGGTGTGTTTACCGTGCTCAACGTAATGGAGAGACGTTTGGTCTCCTCGTCTTTTGTGCGTGTGTAGACCGGGTCGTCTTCGGTGCGGGTCCATCCTGCATCTTCCAGTATCTCGCGAGCATGCTGCATACTACCCGTCGCGCTTGTCGTCGCAGTCGTTCGCTCACCATCGGTCGTAGTGGCGTACCCGTCCTCCGTGTTTGCGTCAGGGAGCATCGGTGCGGTGAGCGGGGTCGCATATCCGTGAAATACGCGCTCGACCAGTTCGTCCTTCGAAATGGATTCCGAAAGCGCCTTCCGTACCTGTTCATCCAAAAATAGCGGTTGTTTGTTCTGATTCAAGAATATGCCGAACACACGAAGTTGTGGAGCATGCAGCACGGCCGTTTTTCCGTCCATGTTCGTCTGGAGGAACGCCGCAACATCAGGCGCCGGAATACCGTGCACCGCATGTACTTGCAGTGCCCGATACGCTTCGAACGCCTCGACCCTGCTCGGGTAGAGAAGCAGATGCACTTTGGTGATGTTTGGAGCACCGTATACGTATGACTTGAAAGCTTTCAACTCGTAGCGGGTCGGAATACCTGACGCATCGACGACGACCTGTTCTATCTGGTACGGTCCCGCACCCACCGGTTTGGTGTTCAAGGTGCTGAAAGAGAATTGATCGTCGGCGAGCGGTTCCCAGATATGTCTTGGCAAGATGCCCAGTGTGGTGTTCTCGATGAATGGTGCGTAGGGTTCGGGCAGCGTGACCACCACCGTGTGTTCGTCAGGTGTTTCGACCGTCACATTTTCCCACGAGCTGAATTGCGGACTCCTGAGACCGGGATTCTGCACCTGTTCGATGGTGAATGCGACATCGGCCGAGGTGATTGGTGTGCCATCATGGAACGTAGCATCCTTGCGAAGGGCGAACGTGTAGGTGCCGCCATCATCGGAAACGGTGTATGCTTCGGCGATCTGTGGAACGAGCGCTCCGGTTCCGTCCCGTGACATGAGGCCTGCATACAGCAGGGCCACGAGGTCACGGTCGGCGCTTGAAACGGCGAGGACGGGATTTATGAAGCGAGGTGTACCGATGATCGCTTCGCGGTAGGTACCCCCCGCGCGAGGCATATCGACAAAATGTCGCTTGACGGTTTCGTGGGCATACGATGTGCCGGAAACGAACATGGTCGTCACGAGAAGGAATGCCGCGATGCGTTGCAGAGGGCTGAAGTGGAGTAGGGTTTCGGTAAAGGAGAAGCGTTGCCGCGTCGAGGTGTCTCGCGCCAAGTGAGTGATGTGATTGTTCATACCTTTTTCGCGCGAGGATCTTTCCGTGCGCCGAACACAACAAGGTCTTTTCTTACGGATACGTTCTAAGCTGACCGATCGGATCCGAGACGTCCAAGGTCGTCCGGGCCATCGAAGACACCGGTACGATCGCACCGCGGATGCTATTGGTGAATGAAGAGCGCTACGAAAGCGGACAGTGCGAATGCGACACCAAGCACGATAGTGCTCACAAAGAGTGCCTTCTCTCCGCCGCGACGGGTGTAAAAAGTGGTATCCGCGTCTCCACCACCGAACGCGCCACCCACCGAAGACCCGCGCACTTGCAGTAAGATCGCCACGATCAATAATGTCGACAGGATCGCTTGAACGAAGGGCAATATTGTGATCAGAAATCGCATGTCCCGTATGGTACCTGTTTTTCGATCGATTGGCAAGTGCGCAGTGTGACGGAACGGATACACTCGGAACCGAACGGCGATTGACGTTTTTCTTTTTTTTCCTGTATACTAGCGACACGAAGTCGCATTTCATGACACAGCATCCACTCAAGGCATGCTCGTGTTCGGATAGCGACGCCATTTATAAGGTAACCCAACACTAATCGTATGTCAGAAAGCGAAAAGCCAAATCTACGCCCGCTTGGCGACAAGGTTCTTATTCGCCCTCTTTCAGATGAGGAACTTGGCACAAAGTCGCCTTCCGGCATCATCATCCCCGAGACGGTGGATCGGGAAAAGGCCGACCGAGGTATCGTGGTTGCGGTAGGGCCCGGTCGATTGGATGATGATGGGGAACGTGTCCCTATCGAAGTGAAAGTGGGCGACAAGGTCATTTTTCAGTGGGGTGATAAGATCGAATATCGCGACACCAAGTATTATCTGGTGAGCGAGTCGAACATAAGTGCGGTGATCGAGTAGAAGTACCCTCGATCGTGTGGGACAAGCAAGATGATCTAGGCCTGTGGCCAATTTTAGCAAGTAACAATGATGATCCTGTATGGCAAACAAGAAAGTGCTTTTCGGGGAGGATGTGCGCAGATCTCTTAAAAAGGGAGTGGATGTGGTGGGAAACGCGGTGCGTGTCACGATAGGTCCTCGTGGGCGCAATGTGGCGTTCGATAAGGGATACGGCGGACCGACCATCACGAACGACGGTGTGTCCATCGCGAAAGAGATCTCGCTCAAGGACAAGTTCGAGAACATGGGCGCGGAGATCGTGAAGGAGGTGGCATCAAAAACGAACGATGCGGCCGGAGACGGTACCACGACCGCGGTCGTACTCACGCAGGCGATCATTCATGAGGGCATGAAGCGTACCTCGCTTGGTGCAAATGCCATGAACGTTCGACGCGGCATCGAAAGTGCGGCTGCGGACGCGGTTGCGGAGCTCAAGGCGATGGCGAAACCGGTAAAAGATAATGAGGAGATCGAACAGGTCGCCACCATTTCCGCAGAGAGCGAAGAACTTGGAAAGGTCATTGCAAAGACGATCGAAAAGGTCGGCAAGGACGGCGTGGTGACCGTTGAAGAAAGCCAGACGCTCGGTATCGACAGTGAGGTGGTCGAAGGTATGGAGTTCGATAAGGGGTATGTGTCACCGTACATGGTCACCAACCCCGAGCGCATGGAGGCGGAGTATAAGGATGTCCCCGTACTTGTGACCGATAAGAAAGTTTCCAGTATCAAGGAGATTCTTCCGCTCCTCGAAAAGCTCGCGCAGTCCGGACGCAAAGAACTGGTGATCATTGCGGATGATTGTGACGGTGATGCGCTTGCGACGTTCGTGGTCAACAAGTTGCGCGGACTTTTCAGCGTGCTTGTGATCAAGGCGCCCGGCTACGGCGATCGAAAGAAAGACATGCTCGCAGATATTGCGATTACGGTCGGGGGAAGTGTGGTCGCCGAGGAGCTCGGACTTTCGCTTGACAAGGCGGATGTTTCTCATCTCGGAAAGGCGTCACGCGTGGTCTCGACCAAGGACTCCACGGTCATTATCGGTGGCAACGGCAAGAAGGCCGACATCGAAGCGCGCGTTGCTTCGCTCAAAAAGCAGCTCGAGAACACGGACAGCAAGTTCGATCGTGAGAAGTTGGAGGAGCGTATCGCCAAGCTCTCCGGTGGTGTGGCGGTCATTCGAGTTGGTGCGGCAACGGAGACCGAGATGAAGTACCTGAAGCTCAAGATCGAGGATGCGGTGAACGCCACCAAGGCGGCGATCGAGGAAGGTATCGTCCCCGGTGGTGGTACCGCACTCACCAAGATCGCACACAAGCTCAATGAGACGCTGAAGGAGAAGAAGCATGATGCGGAGTTCCGAGCCGGATACGAGGTGCTCTTGAAGGCGCTCATGATGCCGCTCTTCCAGATCGCGTACAACGCGGGCAAGGAAGATGGAGCGATGGTCGTAGTGAACAAGGTTGCACTTGAGAAGGGAAATATCGGGTTCGACGCAAAGACCGGTGAGTATGTCGATATGCTCGAGCGGGGCATCGTCGACCCGGTCAAGGTCACGCGCAGCGGTGTGCAGAATGCCGCAAGTGCGGCGGCCATACTTCTCACGACCGAGGCAGCGGTCGCCGAGGAGCCGGAAGAGAAGCCGGCAGCCGGCGCACCCGACATGGGTGGTATGGGAGGTATGGGCGGGATGTATTAAGAACGTTTCGTTTCGTACCATGAACAAACGCCCCATGTAGGGGCGTTTGTTTTTTCCGTGCGGCCGAGGCCGCGCGAAAGAGGTTTTACCAGCGGCGGTCATCCCGAGCGGGACGGCTCGCACGGTGGCAGTCGCTGCAGCGGACCGGGCGGTCACCACTCGGTTCGAAAGGAAGACGAGTGATCTCCTTACCGCAATCTGCGCAGCTCCAGCTACCCTCGACCATCGGACGGTCGCTCCGTGCGGGGCGATCACCGCTCCGTGCGGGGCGAGAGTTTCGGTGGCAGTCGCGACACAACAGTGAGTCGAGACGGTCCGGGTTCGGCTGGAACGGAAGCTCGGTGATCTGTCCGCCACAGCCGCTGCAGGTCCAGTTGCCCTGAACCATGGGCTTGCGCACAAAATCACCACGGTTGTCATTACCGTACATATGCTTTCGTTGCGTAGTTACATTCTATTAACACACGACCCATTAGAACGAAGCTACACACGACTACGTTTTGAGTAGTGAACCTGCGGCGGTTCGTCTAACGTAGAGTGCAGTATACACGATATGTGCAAAAAGTCAAGCGCGTGTGCGTGGAAAAGTGATGAATCGGTCAATATCGTGACCCGTTGTGGAATGCAACGTACGTATGCATCGTACCTTGTGCTATACTGAGAGGGTGCTTCGGTGCATTTCAATCTGAGATTTATAAAGTAATAATTCTTTTCTATGATCGGTTACGTGATCTTGGGAATAGTCTTGGTTGGTGCCCTCTGGGGTGTGGCAATCTACAATCGATTTGTTGCCCTGGTGCAGCGCACCAACGAAGCATGGTCGGATATCGAGGTGCAGTTGAAGCGTCGGTATGACCTCATTCCCAACCTTGTGGAAGTGGTGAAGGGGTATGCCACACACGAACGCGAAACGCTTGATGCGGTGACCGAGGCGCGTTCGCACGCAACGCAAATGACGATCGATCCGAGCAAGATCACCGCAGATCAGATCAAAGCCTTCGAGTCGGCACAGATCGGGCTCGAACAAGCGTTGGGTCGCTTACTTGCGGTTGCGGAGAATTACCCCACCCTCAAGGCCGACACGAATTTCCTTGAGTTGCAGCGAGAGCTCGCGGATACCGAGGACAAGATCCAGGCGTCTCGACGTTTCTACAACGGCAATGTGCGTGATCTGAATACTGCGCTCGAACAGTTCCCGAGCAATGTGATCGGCAACATGTTCAAGTTCGAGAAGCGTGCGTTCTTTGAGCTGGACGAAGATGAAAAAGAGAAGGCGAATGATCCGGTAAAAGTGCAATTTTAATTATGACCGAACGCATCTACTACAATAAATTGGTCTGGGACAACGTGCCTGACATTATTCGAGAAAAAGGGCGTGATTGCGAGGTGCGCGAGCTCTCGGATGAGGAGTTTCGTCTCGAGCTTTTGAAAAAGGTGGAGGAGGAAGCGAGCGCTCTGCCCGAGACGGCATCCAAACAGGAGTTGACCGACGAGATAGCTGATGTGATCACGGTGATCGAGTACATCAAAAAGCTCGAAGGTATTTCGGATCTCGACATTGCCGACGCGCTCGAGCGGCATGCGCGATTGCGCGGCCGATTCGAGCGCAAACTTTTTTTGGTGTGGTCCTCGGACAGTGAGTACGAGACCAATGAGAAGTCAAAAACGGTCGTGCGGCTTACGATACCGGACACTCCGCCCACAGGTACCGGTGGGACCGCTGAAGAAAGAGACAAGTGATTGTCTTCTTGTTGTGCGGATCGATCCTTCGTTGAACTTGAGAATCGGAGCGAAGCATCGCACGACTCATTAACGTCATGGCAACGCTCTATACGCACAGGACGGAGAATATTCAAAAGACGTGGCTGCTCATGTCGTTCTTTGCGGTACTCGTCACGGCGATCGGATATGGGATGAGTATATATTTTGGCGATACGCTCGTATTGTATTTGACACTTGCATTTGCGTTGATCATAAATGTGTACAGTTACTTTCGATCAGATTCGATCGTGCTTTCGATGACTCATGCGAAGGAGGCGGACTTGGCAGAGTATCGCGAATTACATCGCATGGTCGAGAACTTGGCGATCACCGCCGGGCTCCCCAAGCCGAAGGTGTTCGTGATCGAAGACGATGCGCCGAACGCGTTTGCGACCGGTAGGGACCCGGAGCACGGGGTGGTCGCAGTCACGCGAGGTCTGCTCGCCATCCTCGAAAAGGATGAGCTTGAAGGGGTGTTGGCGCATGAGCTTTCGCATATTGGGAACAGGGACGTGCTGATCGGCACCATCGCGGTCGTGTTGGTCGGGTTTGTTGCGACCGCCTCAGAACTTTTCGTTCGCCTTGCGGGACACCGGCGCGGTGGAAAGAATCCGCTCATCCTACTTTTCATTGTCCTTGCGGTCATCCTTGCGCCCATAGCCGCATCACTGCTTCGACTTGCGGTGTCACGCAAGCGCGAATTCCTCGCGGATGCCTCGGGGGCCCTGTTGACCCGCTATCCGGAGGGTCTCGCACGTGCGTTGACGAAGATCAACCTGCACGGCAAAGAGATGCGTCATGCGAACAATGCGACCGCGCACCTTTTCATCGCAAACCCGTTCGGACCGCATACTGGGATCGGGGCATCACTGCAGAAACTCTACGCCACCCACCCGCCGGTCAAAGAGCGGGTCGCGGCACTTGTCGGCGATTCGAAGTAATACAGTATTTTCGGTGCACACGTCCGCGTACTTGCGGAAAGACGAGAATTGTGCAACTATGAAAACAAGTCAATACGGCGAGGTAAAAAAATGTGGCGTTCCATTGGGCGCAAACCGGCATTTTCTGAATTCAAGAAGGAAAATGCTCGTAAGCAGGGCGAAAGCTTCCTTGAAAATCGCGCACAACGGCGCGAAAAATCTCGAAGGTATGAAGTTCTGAGGTATCAGAGACTGCCGCTCTGGTACATCCGCCGACAGGCGGAGATCATTTTCGGGTAGCAGAAGGGCTTTGGGCGGCGTATGTCGCCCATTTTTTTGTCCCGACATGGCTTTACTGAACGCGTGCATGGTATTTCGAGGTTCGTGCGCAACGTGCCACAGGTGTGGTATACTGCCACGCGTACAGGGTTTGCGCGCGCTGCGTATCGCGCGAGTGGTGATAATTGGGAGGGTTCGCATAGTGGTCGAGTGCGCTCGCTTGGAAAGCGAGTAGGGGGAAACTCCTCATGAGTTCGAATCTCATACCCTCCGCACAGTTCGAGGTGCCTCGAAGCGGTGACAGTAGATATGGAAGAACAAGATACCCGGCAGAGTTCGCACGAAGAGCGAGCGGAAAGACTGGCAAAGCTCGCCCTTTTGCGTTCCCGAGGCGTGCGTGGGTTCGAGGGCTCGTATGGCCGTACGCATACCGCAGAGGAGGCAAGGGATACGGTGGACGGCACCCGTGTTTCGATTGCGGGAAGACTCACTCGATTGCGCAACATGGGTAAAATGGTCTTTTCCGACCTCGAAGATCTTTCCGGAAGGATCCAGGTGGTGTTGCGTGTCGATGGTGAGGAAGGATTGCGTGAGGAGGTGTTTCGCGACCTTGTGGAGGCGCTTTCGGTCGGCGACCTCGTGGGTGTATCGGGTACCCGCTTCGTGACCAAAAAAGGCGAGGTTTCCGTACTTGCACGTGAGGTGACCATGCTCAGTAAGGCCTTGCGACCGTTGCCGGAAAAGTGGCACGGGCTCAAAGACGTCGAGACGAAATACCGTAAGCGGTACCTTGACCTCATCGCGAATAAGGATACTCGAGACAGGTTTCTGTTTCGGAGCGAGTTCATCCATACGCTTCGCGCTTTTTATGCGGCGGAGGGTTTTGTCGAGTTGGAGACGCCGGTTCTTGCGACCGGCGCATCGGGTGCGCTCGCTCAGCCGTTCAAGACACACTACAATGCGCTTGACCTCGACGTGTACTTACGTATCGCACCCGAGCTGTTTCTGAAACAGGCGATCATCGGCGGTTTCGAAAAGGTCTTCGAGATAGGCAAGGTGTTTCGCAATGAGGGTATGGATTCCAGCCATCTGCAGGAGTTCACCATGCTCGAACACTATGCCGCGTACTGGGATTACACCAACAACATGCGCTTTACCGAGCGTATGCTCGAACATGTCCTCACGGAACTTTGCGGTTCGACCAAGGTGACGACGCTCAGTCGTGATGATGAAGCGGTCGAGGTCGATTTCAAACCGCCGTACCGTGTGGTGAGTTTTCGAGAGCTGCTCCTCGCCGACTGCGGGATCGATATCGCGCAGCACGAGACCGCGGATGCACTTCGTGCGGCCATTACGGCTGCGGGTATCTCACTCGAGTCGACCGAGCGGCTCGGTCGGGGCAACTTGATCGATGCATTGTACAAGAAAGTTTCGCGTCCCAAGCTCGTACATCCGACATTCATTACCGAACATCCGGCGGACCTCTCGCCGCTTGCGCGACCGAACGACACGAATCCGCTCGTGGTCGACCGCTTCCAGCTCGTGGTGAACGGCTGGGAGGTCGTGAACGCCTACAGTGAGCTTGCCGACCCGCTCCTGCAAGAGCAGCGTTTTCTCGATCAGATGAGAGCGCGTGCCCACGGCGATGCGGACGCCATGACAAAGGATGCCGACTTTGTGCTCGCACTCGAACATGGTATGCCGCCCACTTCCGGCTGGGGTATGGGTATCGACCGTATGATCGCGTTACTCACCAAACAGCCGAACCTTCGCGATGTTGTGCTGTTTCCACTCTTGCGACCGAACGGGTGAGTTGTTTTCGGATCTTTCTCCTTTGAGACTGGTTGATGTGCGGACCATCTCGGTCGTTTGTTGAACATCCTTCACTGTGGTACATGAATGTGTGGAGCAGGGTTCATTCCGGACGTATACACCGGCACAAACGGAGACCATTTGATGAAAGAATTCATCGTATTTTGCCTCGTTACCCTCATCTGTCCGGAAAAGCTTCCCGCGACCGAATCGGATAGTGTGGTGATCAAAGCACCCGGTGTTTTGCGCATCCTGCATACCGTGTGTGCATAAACATGATGTTGATCGGTGGCATATGCGCATATACTTATGTCATATGTTGCGAGAACAAGATATTACGACACTCCGCACTTTTATCACCGGGCAGCTCGCCGCGGGTGCGAGCGAGCAGCAGTTGCGCACCGCACTGATGAGCGAAGGAGGATGGCTTCCGCAAGATCTTGATACGGTGTTTGCGCTTGTGAGTAATGCCGGTCCCGTACCCCCCGTACAACCGGCTTCTGAGACACAGGTCGCCGGATCGATCTACGATGTCGGTATGGTACAGAGTGCCGGGTCTCCCACAAACACCGATCGAAGCGTGCAGGAACCGGCACAGGTGACGAGCGTTCCTTTCCCCGCGCAACCCACAGTCCTTGGAGGAGTGAACGCGTTTGGTGTGCAGCCACAAGAGGTCTCCACCGCATCCGGCTCGCACGGGAAAAGGCTGGGGCTTGTCGTTGGAGCAGTGATCGGCACCATACTGCTCGGTGGGGGCGCCTTTGCCGCGTATCAATTCCTGGGACCTTTCGCGCTTTCATCCAATATGCCGTATACCGAAGAAGACTTCATCGCCGGCATGTTCGAGAAGGTTCGAGCAATCGATACCGGCACCGCAACCGTTTCCGGCAGCGCCACGATGGAAGCCCGAGACGTTGACGCCGAACCGTTCGTACTCAATGACGGTGGTGAAATGGTCAAATACCACGAGGCGTACGCGCGTGATGTGGAGCGGTTTGAACATTTGAATATTTTGATGGATGCGTTATTGCCGGACCGGTTGGCATACTATGGGGCGGAGGACCTTGATGATCAGAATGAAATGTCATTTCCCGCAAATCTCGATGATATCGCACAACTGGGCGTTCGTTCGTACTATTACAACACCGGTAAAGATACACAGGCGGATCCGACACGGGATCCGTTGACCGACAATTCGTACGAGTATCGTCTGACCGATGAGGGTACTAACTTCGAATTGATCATGACATTTGAGACCGACGATGCGCTCGGAAGGTTTCGATCGAATTCCAATTTTGGGCGCGAACAACGCGTGTCAATCGATGGAATGAGTGTGACGTTCACGAAGGATAGTGACCGTTGGTACTACATGAATTCCGAGCCGAGCAAACCGTTCCTGGTGGAGCTTGGTGAGCAGGCGCGAATGCTTCCGCCCGAACTCGATGTATCGTTCTCATTGAAAGGTACTGCGGATATGCACGATGTGCAGAACGCCGATTGGGAGGTGGCGCTTGAAGGCGCGGCAGACCTTGGAGACATGTCCTACAAGGTCGCTCTTGATGTGCGGAAAGTGGACGAGAAGTACCACCTGCGTCTTCGAAATATTCCCGGGCTTTTCTCCATGTTTGTCCCATTGAACAAGAACGAATGGGTGACGATCGATCCCAATACTTTAAAGGAGAGTGATGAGAGCGGTGATTTCGGTATGGTGAGTGAATTGAGCGAAGGGATATCTGAGATGGAGGAAGAGTATGATACGTATCGTGAAATGCGCACCAGAGCACTGGAGAAGTTGGTGAGCTTGGCACAAGAGGAACATCTCATTCGGTTTCGTGAGGAACCGCACAAGGAGGTGCTGAACGATGAAGCTTTGTTCCGCTATGATATAACGGTACGCAAAGAAGCACTCTTACCATTCCTCACCAAGGCGATGGAGGCGCTGAAGGAGTTGGATGCCGAGGGAGATTTCATCGTGGATGATGCGGGTCTCATTGCGTATTTGAAGAGCGATGCGTTCGATCAGACCTTCGAGTATCTCGAGCAGAACATGCGTGCGGTGGTGTATGTGGACTCCGAGGGGTATCCGATAAAGACCGAGCTCAGCACCCGACTCGTACCACCCGACACTGCGGTCAAGCTTCGCGATAAGCAACTTCGTGCGATGTGGATCACAGAGCTCGACAACATCAACGAGCCGATAACTATCGAAATGCCCGAAGGTGCGCGCCCGATCGAGGATGTGGTCAAAGAGTTCGAAATGAACATGAGGTATCCGGATATGAGTATGATACCCTCCGCCATCACCACGGCCGCAAACGCACTGTCGAGTGTATGGTCGAGCAAGTAGCTGCTTTTCGACTCACAAGGATCCGTCTACAATCTTCCCAGCAAAATATGGACGCGTGATTCGATCGTATTGTACCAGCACTCGAGTTAACCTGCCGCCCACAGTTCTTCAAAGGACGTCGACACTTTTTCCGTGTGGGCGCACGCGGAACGCATGCGACTACAATTTGATGTTTTCCGCAAAAGCACCGATGATCGGCAAGGGTTCCTCTTTTCCGCCGGAGGCGCGTATGATGCCGACCACCATGAGTGCGAACATGCCGAGATGGAGCAGTGGACTGACAAAGAGTATGGGAGGTATCCATGCGACGATCGAAACCAATGCCCATGCGACAAAAAGGGCGAGTCCTTGGCGTACGTGGTAGCGGACGAACGGGTCATCCTTTGCATCCGTGAGTAATGGCACAAAGAAGAGGATATACGCCACCGCGGCCATGGTGGTGTTCTTGTGTCCCGACGATGTGCCTGAATCACCGTTCGAACCGGTCGCGGAAGTGTTCGACGTTTCGGGTGTGACTTGTTCCATAATAGTTGTGTGATTATGTTCGTATCATACTGCAACCGACCGGGTCGTCAATGTGTGGGAAGCATGTGCATACCCGTACCGTTCGGTTCAGTCGTCGGACGTAGGGGCGCCCACAGGATCATCGTCGAACGGGCGTGTGCCACCCGCTTTTGCCTGCTGGAATTCTTTGTGCTTTTTCACATGCGGAATGCGGGGAATGAACACGGCGGCAAGTGTGGCCGCTGCGGCTATCGCATAGTACCCGAAGCCGATCGCCATGCCGATCGCGCCCGAGAACCAAATGCTCGCCGCGGTGGTGAGGTTGCGAATACCCGCGCCATCCTTGAGGATCAGGCCAGCACCCAAAAAGCCGATACCCGACACTATTTGCGCGGCGATACGCGACTTTGAAGCGGGGTCGACGGACATCGAGAGGAAGGTGAACAGCATTGCGCCGCAGAGCACGAAGGTGTTGGTGCTGATACCCGCATCTTTTCCTCGGTACTCGCGCTCAGCACCTATGATCGCACCGAGAACAAGCGCAAGCGCAAGGTCAAGCAGGAACACGAACGTGACAGGATTCACTGAAAAGAAGTCTTCGGGAATGAACATGTGAGTAGTATAGCGCAACTCAGTATAGCACAACACTATCCGGCAATGGTTGACAACATGCCAACATGGTGTATAATGAAAATATCCTTACTCTCTTTTTGCGCGTCCGGCACACCCGTAGACCCTGAAAGAGCGCCGATCACAGCGTTTAATCTAACGATCGGGGGTGTACGGCAAACACGCCGGAATATATACAATGCAACAGACACACGACCGCCCGTTTCGGGGCCGTGCGCCACGTGCGCACACCGCACGCACTACTCACCATATCCGCATGCCCGCAGGCGGCGGTCGCCCCGTGCGCCGCTCCGGTGCAGGCAGGCGGCAGCCGGAGGTGCACTACTCGCGCTTTGTAAAGAAAGCAGAGAATGTGACCGAGCAGAAACCGTTCGTTCCGAGTTTTCGCTTTGCTGACCTTGAGATCGATGCAGTACTCAAACGCGCCATCGTCGCGAAGGGGTACGATGCTCCTACGCCGATCCAAGACGCCGTGATACCGCACATTCTGCTCGGCAAGGACGTGGTGGGTATCGCGAACACCGGTACGGGCAAGACGGCCGCGTTCCTGGTGCCACTCATTCAGCGTGTTTTGAATGCACGACGTTCGCAGGCCCTCGTGGTCACTCCCACGCGCGAGCTCGCGCTCCAGATCCATCAGGAGTTGCACGCGCTCACGCGTGGCCTGCGCATCTACTCGATGGTCGCGGTCGGCGGTATGAATATCAGGCCGCAGATCCGTGCGCTTCGTGACCGACAAGACGTGATCGTCGGCACACCGGGTCGTCTCAAGGACCTTATCCAGCAGCGAGCACTCGATCTTTCGGACACGAACATGGTCGTGCTGGATGAGGCGGATCGCATGCTCGATATGGGCTTCATCCACGACATGCGCTTTCTTATGGAACGTATGCGTCCCGAACGGCAGACCCTCTTCTTTTCCGCTACGATGTCGAAAGAGATCGAGCGGGTGGTGGGCGACTTCCTGTGCGATCCGGAGTATGTCTCGGTGAAAACGAGCGATACGAGCAAGAACGTTGACCAGAACGTGCGACACATTGCGCCGCACGAGGTGAAGCTCGACGTGTTGCACACACTTCTTTCGGAACCGGAGTACGAAAAAGTGATCGTGTTCGGTCGTACCAAGTGGGGTGTCGAAAAGCTCGCAAAGCAGCTTGCACATCGCGGTGTCGCCGCGGAGAGCATACATGGCAACAAGGATCATTCGAAGCGTGTGCGGGCGCTCGATGCGTTCAAGAGCGGCAAGGCCCGTGTGCTCGTGGCGACCGATGTCGCCGCGCGCGGTCTCGACATTCCCGCTGTGAGCCATGTGATCAACTACGATCCGCCGATGACCTACGAAGATTATGTGCACCGTATCGGTCGTACCGGCAGGGCGGACAGAACGGGGAAGGCGCTGACCTTTATCGGGGCGGGTGTGCAGACCGCACACGAGACGCCGGACCGACGGGTGCGTTCGTAGTTTCCCTTCCATCGATCGACCTCTACCACCATACATCCGTGCGGATGTGTGGTGGTTTTGTGTCGCTGTCGTTGATCTTCAGTATCTAGCGAAGCTATATGTGTTCGCCTCTTGTGACGATGGTGTAATCCTGTATTGCGGCGGTAAAACGAAGTACGGATGGCACAGATTTGTGCATAACCGAGGTGTTCGAGCGGCGGCTGTGGTCGTATACTGAAAACCATACCGCTCGGTCGGAGCGGTTCCGTTGCGAGGACTTACAGGGAGTACTTATCGGATCACTATAAGGACCATGAACGACACATACACCACTTATACCCACAACTCGTTCTTTTCCCGTATCAAACAGGCGCTTGTCGGATTCATCCTCGGTCCGATCCTCTTTCTCGCATCCTTCTTCGTCCTCTACTGGAACGAAGGGCGGGTCGATATTTCCGCGATCGCCAAACGTTCCGTTGACATCACGAACGTCGCTGAGGTGACCCCGTACCACGGATCGCTCGTTTCCTATACCGGCACCGTGAGTTCGGAAGAGCAGGTGGGCGATGCGTATCTGGCTGAAGGTTCCTACCTTTCACTATCGCGCAAGGTGGAAATGTACGCGTGGACCGAGAAGAAGCATTCTGATTCTCAGAAGAACATCGGCGGGTCAGAAGACGTCACCACCACCTACACCTACACGAAGGAATGGACGACCTCGCCCGAAAGCAGTGCGCGGTTCGCAGAGAGCGCAGGTCATGAGAACCCGCCTCTCGACGTGGATGCGGGTGAGGCGGTCGTGTCGCAAGCGACTATCGGTACCTATGCGCTCGACATGTCCCGCATGGTGTTGCCGGGTGGAGAGTCTATCATGGTCACCGCAGACAACGTCCGCGAGGCCGACGGCTTCGTGCGGAGCGGAAGCTATCTGTTCCGCGGGAAGGGAACGGCTGCAGCACCGGAGGTGGGTGATCTGCGCATCTCCTACAGCGCGCTGCCGAACCCTTTGCCACGCGCGACCGTGTTCGGGCAGTTGTCCGCGGACGGTAGCGCCATCCAGACCCACTACGAGGACGATGCCACACTGTACCGTATGACCATTGGTTCACGCGAGGATGGCATCAACGACATGCATCAGGAATTCACCATCATAACTTGGGTGTTGCGTGCGGTCGGATCTGTGATGATGTTCCTGGGACTTATGATGTTCTCGAGCCCTATCTCCACCCTCCTTGACGTGTTTCCGGCGCTCGGGAGTGTCGGCCGTGGTTTCTTCGTCGGATTGAGTTTTGTGCTCACACTCACGCTTTCTTCGGTGACCATACTCGTTTCGATGTTCTTACATAGTTTGGTCGCGGTGCTCATTGCGTGTGCCATTGCGGCAGCGGTCATCATCGGACTTTTTGTTGTTCGCAGGCGTTCTCAGCGGCAGCTGTAGTGTGTGTTTGTAGTGGGCTTCATACAGATTGATTCCTATGTCGGAAGGATCGTTACGATACCGAGAACTGCGTGAGATTGCGAGATCGGAAGTCACGATCGTTTATCCCAAAGATCCGAAGTGGACGATTGCTGTCTCTCCCCTGGAGCGTGTGCGTTTCGAGGAAAACCGGAAAGTAGGTTCAGCGGTTGTTGACGTGTTGCGTACTATCGTAGACTGCGCTGTTCCTTTTGAATCCATAAATTCGATGATTGAAGGGTCGGTGGCGAACATGAGTCCGGTCCAGCGGGAAAAGATACGCACTATCGTGGAGAATGCCAAAAATCGTTTTCGGGGGTACATGCGAGATATGAACTATCACCTCGATCCTTCTCGCCATCTTCAACTTTTTTATCAAGCCTACAATGTTACGACGAATGAGGTGAGCGAACGGGACATCGAATTGACCTCCTACGGTACCGTGGTTGTTACCGTGCGTGACAGTGAGGTGTGGAAGAAGATCGGTGGCAAGGAGAATCAGAGGGGATTTGTTCGTTTTTCTTCAATCCGGTTATCGGGGAGTTACGACGTACGTATGGCAGACAAGCAGTCACAGAGGACCGTCTTTGTGCGAGAACGGGAAGGCGACTCCGAAGATGAGGTAAAAGCGGTGCGAAGACACGAAATCGCACATGATATGTACAATTTCTCTTTTCGGAGAGAGGAGGATGCGAGATACACAGATAATGCGATGCGACGTTACTTTATGTCAATGAAAGACGAGATCATCGCATACCTTTTGGAGGAAGTGTGGCAACCTTCCGTAAGCGCATATGTTTCTTCAGACGTAAAGATTGCGTGCGGAGATGGTTCACTATCGAAGTATGTGTTTCATGAAGTAATGGGCAGCATTCTTGGTGATGCGGTTGATTCCGAGAGGAAAATCCGGTTGCTCGCTCACTACGCAAGTGTAAACCTGCTCGATACCGAACGCGTGGCTGCTGTTGCCGATCTCGTGCATGTCGAGGGGTGCGATGTTGGTCTAAGCAAAGACGCCGCAGTTCGGGCTGCGGCATTTGCCCGTGATTTTGCCTTGATACCGAGAGAGATCGGACGTCTGCAGTTGCTGCGCTCGCGCGAGTTCGATGAAGCGCTCGGTGGATGCATAACGGCACAGTCGCTCAAAGAGATTCTGTACAATCTTTCAAGAGTGCAAGCAAATGATGTTCCTGATGCACGTACGTATGCCCATGAGAACATATCGACGGTGAAGTTGGCATTGCACACCGCACTTCTTTTTCGTATACCGTTCAAACATGCCGATGTCTTGATGGATCTGGTACGGGAAAAGATGTCAAGTGCGTGCGATGAAAAAGAAAAAAAGATGTTCGAAGAAGTGCTTGGTATGTGGGAGCGAAACAAGGTGCGTTGGAACGCGGGAGGGGGTGGAGAAAGAAGCTAGGTTGCTGTTCCAAGTTCGCACACGGTGTGAGGTTACTCACAAATTTCAGGTACTTGGTATATTGGGGACAGTGAACCGCCCCCCGAGGAAAAGAGGTCAGTCACCTTTTATACCAGAATAGCACCACACCTCGACAGCCAAGAAATGCTCATGGTGGTAGTGTGGATGGTGGTAGTATATTGATGCATGCGTATGCAGTATACTTATACCATCCACAACAAACCCCTCGGCGCTACCCCCCACCTCATGTCATACTGATAGGGTATGAAAGCCCCCGTTCTACTGTCACGACAAGAAACCGTGGCACAGCTTCGTCATAGCCTTGCCCGTGCTAGAGACGAACGACATAAAACTCGTATACGGGCCATTATCAATATCAAAGAAGGTGCCACGAATATGGAAACCGCACGACGGTTCGTGGTTGAATCAGACTCAATTCGTAGTTGGATCAAGGCGTACAACGAGGGCGGTACCGACGCCCTTAACCTCTCCAAAGGTGGCCGTCCGAAGGGAAACCATAAATGGGATCAGTCCGTCTTCGACGACCTGGTGAAAGAAATAGACAAGGGTGGTCAGTACTGGTCTATACCGCTCATGCAGGAGTGGCTCAAAAAACACAAGAATCAAGACATACCCGAAAGTACCGTGTGGTACCACATAGACCGTCTCGACTACTCACACAAGTCGGCACGACCTCACCCATACAAAGGAGACAAAGAACGCCAAGAGACGTTTAAAAAAGGGGCCTCGTAGCCCACATACACCCGCACATACGAGAGAAGTACGTACTGTATTTCCAGGACGAAATGCGGTATGGACTCCTCTCGAACGTACGCAGAAGTTGGTCGAAGGTGGGTGCGCGAGCAATCCTTCCGCATCAGCACGCGTTCGAGAATCGCTACCCCTTCAGTGCGGTTGCACCACTCACGGGAGACAGCTTTCACATCATGAGCATCGACGGCATGGATAGTATTGCCATGAACGTCTTTTTGACCGAACTCAAGAGACAACACCCAAATGAACACGTGTTCGTGGTCGTCGATAATGCACCCTGTCACAAGCCGAAGTGGGTGCGGGACATAGAGGGACTCACCGTCATATTCCTTCCGCCGTACTCACCGGAACTGAATCCGGCGGAACGATACTTTGAGGAGATGCGACGGGGGACGGCGAATCGGGTGTTCGAGAAACTTGAGGATATTGAGAAAGTGATTGAAGCGGAGGTCAAGCGTTGGAGTGATGATACCGAGGCGATGAAGCGGTTGGTTGGGTATGAGTAGATACGAGAGCAATGCCGAGAGGTTTGTTGATGATGGTATTAGTGAGCAGTCCCTTTTATTTTTCTTTCCAGGGTCACCGCGTAGGACTCCGTGTTGGGATGAATCGCAAGAATGAAGGAGATATGAAAAGACCATCACCTCCGAAGATAAGGCCCGAGCCGCCCTTGAAGCGCTCACCGACACAGACACGCTCGCACGCATTGCTTCCAAATATGGCGCGCATCCGATACAGGTCGGGCTCTGGAAAAAGACCGCAAAAGAAAAACTACACACGCTCTTTGACTGCACCCATAGTGAAGAAAAACAAGTAACCGCACTCAAAGAACAAGTCGATGAATTGCACTGCCTCTTGAACTGACCCCCTCCACGGGAACATGAGAAGGGTGTACAGATAGACGCACCAAGGAGGTGCGTCTATGTACAGTCAGTGTCAAGTTCAGCATTCGCAGCTTCCAAGACGTAATGCGAGTTTCCGCATATGTTCCAGTGCATCGTCACGATATAGAGCAAGGCGATAAAGGTCGTGGCGTATACCGTCATGGATGCGATGACCTTTGAATCGACCCTCCTCGATCAAGCCGGCATTGCGCGACGTACGCAGGGAATATTCGTTATACGCGTACGTCTCGGTGTAGATCTTGAACAGTCTGAAACGTTCGAACAGGTGCGTCGCGAATAGTAGAAAGGCATGCACGCCGTATCCTTTTCCGCGGTACTGCTGGTCTATGAACGTCGTAATGAACGCATATCCGTCCTCAAGATTGACATTGTAGGAGTAAATGGTCCCTACGGGACATTCATCTCCGCAGCGCACGACAAGGTACTGTTCGTGGCGATCGTAACTGAAGTCATGTGCCAGTTCGCTCGCAAACTCGTCAGCAGTGACTGTGTTTCGACGGCATGAGCACAGTGCGCGCATAGCTTCGGTGTTGCGCCAAGCGAACAATAGGGGCGTATCCGCGTCTGTAACGGGTGAAAGAAAGATACGTTTTGTGTGCGGAGCTATCATGTTCTACCTCCGGTCGGGTGGGAGAATGGCGTCATTCTGGTGCGTATCGTACGCGCCGCAGGACACATGTCAACCGAGGAGCAGTTGCCGAAGTTCTGTCTCGCTGGACTGCCGTGCAGTCTTGCCGAGACACACCATATTCGATCGCCTCCCATCGAAGATCGTCTGAGCCATATCTAAAATATCGTCTTCGTTCAGTGCCAGAGCTATCGCGCGCGCATCTTTAACAAACGCTATGTCATGGTCGCCAGCATCTGTGATGTGTTCCGTGAGGACAGCAAAGCGCCCCTGATTGCTGCGCCAATAAACGACCATGTCGGCAAGCCACGTACGCTTCACCTTCCTGAATGCATCCCGTTCCGGTCCGTTGCTTTTCAGGTGGCGAAGGAATTCGAGCACTGTACGCGTCCAGTGGATAAGCTGATCGGTGCTCAAGTGACTCTGCAGCGCAATATACCCGTTGTAGATTCCCTGCTTTTGTATGATCTCAAGATCGTATATCCCTTGCGTGCGCGTGAGTTGCCGCAGCCCGACGTGGCTCGTGTCGCGCAACAGTGCAAGCAGTAGGTCGAATGTCAATCGATCATGCAGACTTGTTGTTCGACTGAGTGATGGAAATGTCAGAGCAGCATACACGCCGGCCAGATCTGGACTGTCCTCCAGCACCACGCAAAGATCTGAGTAGTTTGGTTTGGGGAATGCAACATGCCCGCTCGGGAGAGGTAACGCATGCAGCGCATCCTTGGTCATCTGTTGCACCTTGGTGTTTTGGTGTGTGGCGGAATAAAAGGTCTTGACCGTGTCTTTGGTAACTATCCGTGCATGATACCGCTCGATATCTGTAAGAGAGAGGCCGCGCATGCTTGGAATGTGATCGACAAAACTCCTCTGGTCGGGCTCGTCCGTGTAACGCGTCTGTTCAACCAGTCGTTCCAATTTCGAACGTACATCATTTTTCTCTTCTTCCAACTCGTTCAGGATCGACTGCTTCTCGTAAGCAAACACGTCGTCGCGGGAGAAGTCCGGATTACGCAGCGTGCGCAAAAGTGACTCGGCTGCATCGACCAAGCTCGCCTGATCGTCCGATTCAAGATAGAACACGATGTCGTCGTCGTTGATCTTTGCGCCATGGTCAACGTTATGCGGGAGTTGCTGGTCTATGAGCGCGGCCAAATAATGTTCTAGGATATGTCCAATGCCGGCTTGTGTTCGTGGCTCGGACAGTGCCCCGGCACGTATATACACATCAAAAAACATCGTAGGCGTTTTGCGCGGCAGGCGTATAAAAAAACTATCGGGGTCAACAGCGAACCGTTTGCATGCACGCATGTCTTTGAACAACCACCAATAGATATTCTTGAGGTGCTGTGTTACGTGCATATCGGTTAGTATAGAGAAGCGGTGGGTAAAGTCACAAGTGAATTTACCCACCGCAATAGGGCAATAGGCGAGTGTTATTTGCCGCTACCCCCTGAGCTACCTCTGTTGCCGGACGTGCTTGCCTTGGACCCATGCCAACCTTCTTTGTGCTGGCCATCCGTGCTGGTCTTTGACCAAGTGTGCTCGTGATTCCGTGAGCCGCCATGCTCTACGCGATCAGACAAGAAGTTGCCGCGACTGTCTGTACCACTGCGGAACGTCCCGCTTCCATCTTTGAACCTACTCATCACTACGCCCTCCTGCGCAAACATGAGTTGCATTTCAGACCTCGGGCAGTTCACCACACAACTCCTAGTAGAAAGTTAAGCATGAATACCTCGATAAAACAACGCGCATTAGATGAGCGAGAAAGTGGATAAAGAAAAAGACCCGTTATTGGAACCAGTCAAACAATTGTGTGGAAAACTCACTGACCGCCTGTAGTAGCGGATAAAAGGGTCAGGAGCCACGCGTGTCCCGTTTAAAACCCGCCAAATACAATTTGTTTTTGATCTCCCTTGACATCGATTTGTACCTGCCTTCCCGAATACAGCTCAGTTAAGGGCTTTTTGTCGAACAGTGACACGGAAGTAATCTGTAACATTCTGTAGAGATCGAGGTCCACGTGCAGCCGCCGCTTCAC
>JAYRSE010000021.1:0-5332 GCA_041920275.1 Minisyncoccota bacterium
CGAGATCGAAGCGTACATAGAGAAGAACAAACACCTCCCCTGGCTCACCCCCCGTGGCAGCGGTGCCATGGGTATCACGGAGCGCTTGAACGAGGTCTTGGAAGCGCTCGAAAACCTCTACCTCATCGCCTTCGACTTCGCGAAACGGCTGGTCGCGGTCGAAGAAAACGTCTCCGACCTTGCGGAGGAGAACGTCGACCATGCGGAAGAGCTTGCACAACAAGCTGCCGAGATCGAGGCATTAAAGAAGAAGAACGCTCAGTTGGAAGCAACGGTGAATTCGCTCGTCAAGTCAGTGCGTTCCATGGACTCAAATTGACCGGTGATTCGGACGCCAAGCACCCTGCCGACACACAAACCCGGTGACCACATTACTCCGTTCCGTTCGGATCAGCGACCATACCGCGTCTCTCAAGGTACGAGATAAGTGCGGGTGCGAGATACTTTTCCACCAAAAGCGCATACCCGTCCGCGGTGGGGTGAATACCGTCATCGAGAAGATACCGCCTGTCACGAAAGACCTCTTCGGTCAAAAACGGAACCAGAGTGGCGTGATACTCGCGCGCGAGCTTGGGATACAGCGCATCGAACTCCTCTTTGTACTCGATCCCCGCATTTTGCGGCGCCTGCATGCGGAGCAACAGTACCGCGGGTGCGGTGTCGCCACCGCTTGTAAGTACCGACAGTATGGCACGGAGATTCTCCTCGACGTTCCGCATGGGCAACGACCGCAGCGCGTCGTTACCGCCGATCCCGAGCAGAACGACGCTCGGACCCTGCGCACGTATGAACGAAGCTCGCGCTCGCGCGCACCCGCGGTCGTCTCACCGCTCACGCCGGCGTTCACCACCCGTATCGCATACCCCCGCGCCCGAAGCGTCCGTTCAAGAATGACCGGATAACTCTCGCCAAGCGGCACACCGTACCCGGCAGTGAGACTGTCTCCGAACGCGATCACGAGCGTCTCATTGCCAACGTTCGGTTGTTCGTCCGTGATAGCGACGGGTTTCTCCTCGTTCACGCGCAGAGCGAGAACACCCGCCCCAACGAGTACCAGGACAAAAACACCCAAAAGACCGCTAGTAATTTTCTTCATACGCAAGTACATGTCGAAGCGACACCGAATCAGTGCGCCAAAGCGTAACACCCATGCCCGCAACACCCGCCACAAGCGCGCCCAACGCGACGAGGACCTCTGCGTCTCGGTACTCAAATACCTCTATTTCAAGGACACGGTATACGAGCCACGCGGTCGCACCGAGCGCCACCAGATACGCAAGCACGGATGCGAGGAGTGTCGTGCTTACCGTCTCAAGCACGTACACGAATTCCACCATTCGCGCTCGCATTCCGATCGCAAGCAAACGCGCACCGTCACGACGTCTACTCTGATAGGATAGCAGCACCAATGCGATGATAAGAAGACATGCAAGCACGAGACCCGGAAGCGCCACTAAGTATGAGAGCAACAGAAGCGTGTCGACGATCTGTTGCGAAAGCGTGCGCACGACGGCGGTGTCGATCACGCTCACATTGGGCATCTCGCGAGCAACGAACGCTTCAAGTGCGTCCACTTCTTCCGTACTTCCATAGAGATACCCGAAGTAGGTGGTGGGAAAACGAGCAAGGTCGGCCGGCGATCCCACAAAATAGAAGAATGGCAGACCGTTTCTGGTCTCCACATCCCGAATACTGCTCACGGTACCCGCCACCTCGAACCCCTGTACGGAAAGCGTGATCCTGGCACCGAGCCGAATACCCGCCCGCTCGGCAAAATCTCGCTCGACGGAAAAGAGCCCCTGCTCGCTTCCCTGCCATGTTCCTTCCACCACTCGCTCGTCTGCAAGCAGGTGGGAGCGGTAGGTGATGTTGAACTCTCTTCCAAGCTCGCGGTCAACACCACTTTCACCGAGTGCAAGTGCATCCTGCACACGAAGGTCATCTATCGCGATGATACGCGCGCCGACGTTCGGAAACAGGACGAGATCGGGATATCGCAACGCGAGAGAGTCCCGTTGGCTCTCTTGCACATCAATCACATAGAGCGGCGGCAAGGTTGCAGACAGGTCGGTGCGCAAAAACTCCGTAAGCGATGCATGTGTCAGCGCAAGTGTGACAAAAGCGACCAGGCCCACGAAAAGCGATCCGAACGACACCGCACCGAACACGCCGTCGTCTCGCTTTTCCGCAATGACCACACGCAACAAAAACCCGAATCGACGTCGCACTCGATATAGAAACAGAAGTGCGGTGCGGTAAAGCGCAACCGTACTCAGGTATACAAGCGCAATGAAGAAAAGTGCGACAACACCCGTCGCAACAGTTCCGAGCGCGAACGTCGCAAGGGCTACGAGCGGTACACCGACGCCGAACAAAGCGAACACGCCGTACCTGACACGATCGCGCGTACGCACCCGTGCGACCTCATTGGTGAGCAACGCTCGCGGTACGCTCGTACGATACATGCGAAACACCGGCAAACTTGCGGAAAGCGTGGTCATACACACGACACCGAACATGTACAGTATCTCACCGTACCGCACCACGTCGGGCAGGAACACGCCGAAACGGTGTGCCACGTAGTCGCGCGCGGAATCGGCAAGCAGATATCCCGCACAGGTACCCACGACACCCGCAACGAGTACCACCGCGCCGAGCGTCACTCCCAGTATGGCGATGAGGGTGCCGTTCGTGGTGCCAAGTGCACGCAAAATAGCAAATGAACGCTGGAATCTGCGTTCAATGGCAAGTATGCCCACATACACATTCACCGCGGCAAGGAGTGCGGTCACCAAAACGACCACACCGAGAAAGCGCTCCAACGCGGAAAGACCCGCAAGCGCACCACCGGAACCATCACCCGCGAGCTCCACCCGGTACCCACGCGCACGCATCTCATCACGAAACTCCTCGCGCTCACGTTCCGGCACGTTCGACGAGAGTACCGCCGACACTTGGTAGTCCGCGCGCAAGAGCTCCGGGGTGAGGCCGCTGCGTGCAAGACCGGAAAACGACATGAGCACCCGCGGCAAAAAACGAAACCCTCCGAAGAGCGCGTCCGGTTCTTGCTCGATAATGCCCGCCACACGGTATGGTATTTCGCCAAGCATGACCGTCGAACCTGTATGTACGGCCAATCGCTCCGCCACGTTCGCATCGAGCAGTATCGCGTCCTCCGCAAGCGGTGTGTATGGCGAACCATCACGTAAGACCACACTCCCCACGAGCGGAAAGGATTCGTCCACAACCCTGAAAGAAACGGACGCCACCGCTCCCCCATGCTGCAGGGTGCCGGAAAACGTTTGCTCTCGTGTTCGCGCAATCGGCACGGAGGAGAACGTGCCCCACACATCCTCCTCGATGGCGAAGTTGCCACGCACCGCTACATCACCCCCGACCGCCGCCCTGTTACGTTCGGCCAGGTACCCCTCGACGCTACTCGTAAGAAGTGCGACACAGGTGACGACCAGAGCGGTAAGCGAGAGTGACGCCACCGGCAGAATGTACTTGCGCCATTCACCGCGCACGAGGCGGAGCGCATAGCGTAATGTCATGCTATTCGTCTTCATAGAGCCGTCCCTCTTTGAGCTCGAGCACACGATCCATGCGCGCGGCGATTCCGTGATCATGTGTTATCACGATCAAGGTCGCACCTTCCCGCGTCACCTCCTCAAGAAGGAGTTCGAACACCGCACCGCCGGTAATGCGGTCCAAACTGCCGGTCGGCTCATCCGCAAGAATGAGTGCGGGAGCGTTCACAAGCGCGCGTGCAATGGCGACCCGTTGCTTCTCTCCGCCCGAAAGCGTGCGCGGGTACGCGTCTCTCCGGTGGGTGAGCGACACCCGTTCGAGAAGCGCTTCGACTCGTTCGGGATTCCGCAGGTGTGCAATATCGAGTGGCGCGGAGACGTTCTCTTCCACGGTAAAGGGGGTCACGAGCTCGAACGATTGAAAAATAATACCGATGTCCTTGTTGCGGTACTGTGCCATATCACGCTCACCCAACGTGGCGATGTTCGTACCACCCACCTGCACACACCCCGCATCCGCAGTGTCCAGTCCGGCAATAAGCGCAAGCAGGGTGGACTTCCCTGAGCCGGAGGGGCCCACGATGGCAACATGCTCTCCACGCCGTATCCTCGCATCCACACCTGAGAGCACCGCCACCGTCCCCACGGGAGTGTGGAACGACTTGGTGACGCCCGCAAGTACCACATGTTCTGCATCCATCATGGATACATGGTACCACACCTTTCCGCATTCCTGCGAAATGCGCCCTTCTTGGGCGATGCCGCATGCTTGAAAAGGAACCGTGCGGGCCGACTCGCCCGAGCATCAAGCCGAAACCAACAAACCGACCGCACGTTGACTCCCGAAAGCACGCCCAGCGGTCGATAGGTATCCTGCACGGCGATCCAAAGCGGTACGTTCTTTGATCATTTATGCATCCCGTACCACACGGGGTTGTGGCATATGCGCCACCCTATGCCACGCACAACAGCCACAAGCATCGAACAAACACGGTGACGGCGCAACGCTTCGAGAGCGGCACCACGTTACCGGTCGAGCGACTGCCGTATGAGATCCATCTTTTGGGCTCGTGTCCACCGCTTGATCTCAGCCTCGCGACGGCACGCCTCGGATCGCGTGGCGCACGCTTCCGTGTAGCGCAACACTGACACACCGCGCGCACGCGTGTACTTGGCACCCTGCGCACGCGTGTGTTCACCCACCCGCCGCATCACATCGGTCGTCACCCCGGTGTACAGCGTACCGTCACCACATTCCAAAATGTACACGTACCACATACCTACGGGTCGAGGGTCGAGTGACCACACTCATACTTATGGGAAAAGTGTGACACACCGATGCACACCGTGCAACTTCTCGATGCGCGATCGAACAAATGGAATTACCACGTTAATACTGTAAATATAGTGGTAATTCACAAATGATCGAAAGATCTGGCATGCATCGCGTAAGCGAGTACGTACTCCGTGTTACATGGGGAATCGGGTACAATCACGATTGATCTCAGGTGTAAATTATCTACGCGTTGTCCCCGCCTAGCGAGGATATCGACCTCTCCTCGGTCTCTCCGTTTGCAAACATCGTTAGTCGTTCAATCGGTGTTTGGTTCCCGAGTCCGCCATGCTTCCGTTCGTGGTTAAAGTGATCCACGAAGCGGTAGAGTGAACGGCGTCTGTCGACACGGTCGGCAAAACGGTTCTTTCGATGCCATTCTTCCATGAGTGTGCGTATGACACGTTCCGCCTTGCCGTTGGTCTGTGGGGTACGAGGTTTCGTGAAGTGTTGCGTGATGTTGTGTTCA
>JAYRSE010000022.1:0-46749 GCA_041920275.1 Minisyncoccota bacterium
GAACGCTCTACCAACTGAGCTAAACGTCCGTATGGTAATTGTCCTTCAATGATACACCAACTCGGGAGAGGTCGCATTATCTCTGTGACCTCTTCTTACAGAAGCTGTCCACTCATTGGCTATATCGCTTCGCTCCGCTCGCAATCTAGCTCAATGAGTCTTGCAAAGCGCCCCGGCACTTCTCACCTGTGTGAAGGGAACGCTCTACCAACTGAGCTAAACGTCAGTATACGGAACGCAGTGTACCACAAGTTCCGAAAAAGAACGAGCTGCCGTTTACTGCTGCCGTTTACTGCGCCCCGCGCCCGATCATCGCCGACATTTTTTCGACCAATTGGTTCAACGTCCAATCGGTCTTAAGGAGACACAGTAGATTGTTCGTGTCCGCGTTCGGGAGTATTTCCGTCTGACTCATGTTGGTGAGCAGTATGAAGGGCACTTTAGCTCCCCATCCTCCGCGCACGGCTTCAAGCACCTCTGTACCATGCATCGCGGGCATCATGTAATCGCACACGATAAGATCGGGACGCAGTTCGTTCGCGACGGCGAGACCGCTCGCACCATCATTCTCAACCGTAACCTCCGCACCCTCGGTCCGCAACAGTTCCCCGAGCATGTCGCAGAATATGATGTCATCGTCGATGATGAGTATTTTTTTTCCTTGCATACGCCTCCATACTAACCCTTTTTGCTTATAGGGGCAACGACACCGTAAAGGTGGTGCCTTCTCCCTGCTTGCTCACAAAGCCGATGGTACCACCCATCGCCTCGACCAACGACCTGCACATGTACAGACCAATGCCGTTGCCGTTCACTTCCATCGTCTGGGCGTTCGATGCGCGATACATCTTATTGAATATTCGCCCCTGCTCTTCGAGTGGGATCCCGATACCGGTATCGGACACGACGAAGGTCGCCTCCTTGTTCCGAAGGGCAGCTTGCACCGTCACGGTCCCGTTCGCGGGAGTGTACCGAACCGCATTGGCAAGAATGTTCTGGAACATGATCCTCAAAAGACGGGGGTCGGTCGCGAAGGTGAGCCGTTCAGGGATCGAGGTCTTCAAGGTGATCGTCTTTTCATGAAAAACGGGAGCAAGCTCATCAAGCACGCCTTGCAACATCGGTACGACATCTTCCGTCACGATCTCCACTTTCAAGCGACCCATTTCCACACGCGAGAGGTTCAGGAGCGTGTTCACCAGATCGATCATCTCTTCATTGCGCTTGTACATCTGCAGGAGATAGGTTTTGACCCCCTCGGTCAGTTCTTGTGCGCGACGGGTCAACAAAAAGTCGATGTACCATTTGAGGTTCGCGAGGGGCGCGCGCAACTGATGCGACGCGAGCGAAAGGAACTCGGTCTTGATGCGCTCAAGCTCCTTCTGCTCATGGATATCCACCAACGAAATGAGGACGAGCTTGTCCCTCCTCGGCCCATCGCTCGGCATGGTCCCCGCGGAAAACAGCGCCCAACGCATCTCTCCACGAGCGGTACGCACCTGCAGCTCCTTTTGTTCGAGCGCGACACCGCGTCGCACCTGCTCGTGATACATCTGAACCATGCGGGGATCGTTCGGGTCGGAGAAGAGGTCGAACAGTTGAATACCGATCAGGTGCTCCTCATCAAGATCGAACAGGCGTAGCGACGCCTTGTTCGGCCTTCGAACCTTGCCTTGCGTATCCACCAGAATGTACGGTACGGGACTGAACTCGTAGAATTTGCGCAACTGATCGCTGGTCTCCGCCATTTCTTTGGTGAGACCGTACGCGTAGCTACGCACGTTGCGTTTGAACGCCACGACCGTGAAAGCGAATGCGCTCAGTGTGACGACAAGTACCAGTCCGAGACCTGCGAGCAAGCCGAGCAGTACACGCAGGTGGCCGGTAAGGGTCTCGACGTCCGCCGTGGAGGAAAAGAACATGCGGTCGAGGTACGCGTAGGCGAGGAACGAACCGAGACCGGTGATCGCAAACACTACGCCGAAGACAAACCATCGCATACGATTCAGTATACCACCGACCCGTTCGGAATAAGCGACACACTATGCACAACCACCTTGTCGATGCGACCCTCGACAACACGCGGACTGGATCGTGCCGGATCGCGCTCGCACGCGCCAGATCATCAACCATGACACCGAACGGGCCATCGTTCGGTCAGATCATTCGACACCGAAACGTCTTGCATACCGAGTGTCACCTATGGTAGGGTATGTACACCTCCCTGCGGGGTAGAGGAGTAGTACCTCGCAAGGCTCATAACCTTGAGACACTGGTGCAATTCCAGTCCCCGCAACAAGTATGTACGAAAGGATCGCACCGTCGCGGTCCTTTCGTCGTTCCGCTTCGAGGCGGGACGCGATCGAACACGCGAAAGACACGAAGAATACCGTGCTCAACTGAACTTGAATTCCTCGAACACGCGCTCGTAGAGGTCGATGACACGCTTCGCTTCACGCTCGGTGAGCACAAAATCGCTACCGGCATGCGCGATTTCGTTGCGAACCCGATGCGCCTCCCACGCAAGGTCGACTGTCTTGAAATCACCGCGTACCGCTTGTTTAAGCCGCTCACCGAGCGTGTTGCCCGAGTAGCCGAGCCGTAGCACAAGCTCATCGAGCATCACATCGGCCTCGATGATGGCGATACGCCAATCGTTCGGATTGCTCGAGTTCACATGCGTGAGCACTCGCTCCCACCGCTCGTTGCGCAACGGCGGTAACGCCTTGGGAATGGCATCCCGGATACGTTTCGTTTCTCGAGCGCGTATCTGATTGGTCCGCATGACCGCATACACGACCCCGCTCACAAGAAGCAGTGAGAAAATGATCGCTATGATGAGCACGGTAGCCATGACACCCTTGAACCATCCGCTCGGACCTCCCTCCGCAAGCGCACGTTCGGATACCCATCCCTGCGTGCCGTTACCCGTCTCGACCAACCACCAGTACTCGACGCCCCCGATCCGAACGGGACCGCTTACGATCGCGAGCTCCTCGTCCTGCGACACCGCACCCAAGACCGCACCACCTCCCGCCCGACTGAACAGATCGACGGCGTACGTGGCCTTCACCCGACTTCCCACCTGCCAAGGCCGATCGCTTGCAAAAACGAGCGCCGCTTCCGGCAACCACCCCTCCACATCTCCCTCGTCGGACGCAAAGAGCCACCAGTCGGTCCCCCGCTCTTCCGTGGGACCTGCCGCGAGCCGTCCGTAGGTGCCTTTCACCACCTGACCGGCGCTTGTGACAGCTCCGGGCCCCTCCCGAAGGGTCACATCCGCGATCGCGCGAACTTTCATGCCCGCCGCCGCACCGAGCTCAAAGCCGCCCACCCCCTCTCGCACCAGCGCGCGCTCCGGCACCCAACCCGTGACACCACTTGCGCGGTCCTTGACCTCCCACCACCGTGCACCTCCGAAGATCGCTTGGGGTCCACCCACGACCGCAAGCCCCGTACCCGGTGCGAACGTGCCGATCTCCGTTTGTCCATTCGCACCCGCATAGTACGGCGTACCATCGATCGTGCTCACTTCGGTACCCATCGGCGTATCTCCATCCAAAGCGGCACTTGCGACCAAGTGTGGCGCTCCGACATCGATACCGAGCGTTTCCTGTGCGAATCGCGGCGCAGACTGTAGCGCATTACTGATGAGCAGCAACGCGAAAATGGCCAAGATGAGATCCTCGGTCCTTGTATCCACACTCGACTCCCCACTCCCTGCGGCCATGCATCCATTCTACACCGCGAAGGGGTGTTATGCGGAGTCTGGAGTGCGTTCGCCTGTGAGTAATGCGCCGAGCGCAAAGAGGGTCTCCTCGCCGAGAGTAGGCGCCATCAGTTGAAAACCGACAGGAAGCGTGCTTCCCTCGCGCACCACGGTGCCAAAAGGTACGCTCAAGGCCGGAATACCGATGATGTTCGCCGACACCGTAAAGACATCCTCGAGGTACATGGCGAGCGGGTCGCTGGTCTTTTCACCAAAGCGGAAGGCGGGAGACGGCGTGGTGGGGAGGGCAATCGCGTCGACCGTTTCAAAGGCGTGACGCGCGTCCGCACGGATGCGTTCACGTGCTTGCATGGCGGTGCCGTAGTACGCGTCGTAGTACCCGGAGGAGAGCACGTGCGTACCGAGCAGTATCCGACGGCGCACTTCCCTTCCGAGCCCGGCGGCACGCGACTGCGCGTAATCATCGATACCGTTTTGACCCGACACATGCAGACCGTACCGCACACCATCGAAGCGTGCCATGTTCGCGGACACCTCCGCCGGCATGATGATGTAGTAGGTGGCAAGCGAACGAGCAAGGGTGGGAAGCTCGATGTCGATGACCGTATGTCCGCTCTGCCGCAAGTGCTCGAGTCCCGCCTCGAACGCGGCGAGCACATCGGGATCGACACCGTTTGCAAGGAACGCGCGCGGTACGCCGATCGTGTAGCGCTCCTTTCGGGCAACACGCGGACGATCGTCGGGGAGCGTGGTCGAATCCATACGGTCATGGCCGCGTATCGCCTCGAAGAGAAGTGACGCATCCGCGACACTGCGAGTGAGCGGACCGATGACGTCGAGCGAGGAACCCATTGCGATGAGTCCGAAACGTGACACGCTTCCGTAGGTCGGCTTCAGACCCACCAACCCACAGAGTGCTGCCGGCTGTCGTATGGAGCCGCCGGTGTCGGAACCGAGCGCCCCCGGCGCCATACCGCCCGCGACCGCGGCCGCCGAACCGCCCGAGGAGCCGCCGGGCACGCGGGAACGGTCGCGGGGGTTCTTGGTGGTGAAGAACGCACTCGTTTCGGTACTGCTTCCCATCGCGAACTCGTCCATGTTGGTGCGACCCAAAAACACCGCACCCGCCTGTTTGAGCTTGGTCGTCACGGTCGCGTCGTAGGTCGCCACGTACCGCTCAAGCATTTTCGAACTTGCGCTCGCCACCCTGCCCTCGATGAGGATGTTGTCCTTGATCGCAAGCGGAATGCCGAGAAGCGCCCCACGCTCACCCCGTGCACGACGCGCATCCGCCGCATCCGCCTGCGCGCGCACATCCGTATAGACCTCCAGGTACGCATGGATGTCGCCATCATGTCGAGCGATCGCGTCCAGGTGCGCATCGGCAAGCTCACGCGCGGACACCTGCTTGCGGTCGAGCAGCTCTTTCGCTTCGATGATGGTGCAGGTTGAGAGGTCCATAGGAAACACTACAGTATCTTGGGGACCCGCAGGAGGTCGCCTTCGCGATCGGAGAATTGAGCGGCGATACGCTCGGTATACTCCCCTTGCGTGTTCACGACCTCGTCCTCACGCATGACATTCTCAAGGTCGTAGACTGGGGATACATCGTGCGACGCCTCGACGAGCGCACGCACATCGGACACGTAGCCGAGAATGGCGTCCATTTCCTCCGCGAGCGCCGTACGCTCATGCTCCGGCACTGCGATACGTGCGAGTTGTGCGAGCTTCGCCACCTCTTCGTTCGTCATGACACCCACTATACCACGCACAACAAGGGTCGCAAACCCGACACATCATGCCATCCCTAAGAACCATCAGGAGCTCCGCCTGCACACCTTTTTGAGAAACCGGGACCGGGCAAGCGCCCTTGGAGCGGTTTCTCAAATAAGGTGTACGGGCTCCGTGTCCCGGTGGTTAGTTGAAGATGGTATCATACCGTATCGCACGTTCACGAGCACCCGTCTCGGGCGTATCCGTGCGGGAATGAGGGAACAAAGCCCACCATACACCATTCCGCACGACAGAAACGGTGACGGCCTCAATGGTATACGCGCCGGACATGGTCGAGGACCGCCCGCGTGTCGCTCTGCGCATCCGGGGAATCGACGATCACGATCGCAAGCGTGCGCGTCGTACCGCCAAACGGGTAGGACACCACGGTCACCAGATCTTCACCTGCACCTTCCGCACGCGAAACGGAGGAACTTGCAAACGCAAGCACCACCGCGGCCGGATCGCTCGCCTCCGGAGCGTAGTCAACCGGAGCTTGCACGAAGCCCCCCTTGAAGGATGGGTCGCCGTACCACGGATGCACGGAACCGAAACCTTCGAGCGGACTCTCGCCGTACACGGCGCCGTTCGAACTGCCCCGGGTGAGACCGAGCACAAAGGAACGGTTCGCCCGCAGGTACTTGAGGAACATGAAGAGGTCCTTGGCGGTGGTGCGTGACTCCTCGTTCGCTCCGGTCGCATCCGCAAAGGTGGTGCTCGTCATGCCGACCGCACGCGCTTTTTCCCGCATCAAGGACACGATGCGCCCTTCGCCCAGGTGTGCCGCAACGACACTCGCCGCACCGGCGGACGCGTCGCGCATGAGCGGAAAGAGGAGATCGTACAGGCGGTAACTCTCCCCTCCGCGGAGCGTCACGCCGCGAAGCGACACCGCGCCCGAGGTCGTCATACGCTGTTCGATATTGAGATGTTCGGTGGCGGCAAGTCCCGCCATGACGGGCGGCAAAAATGGCGTGTGCACGAGCGCTTCCTCGTTCGCACCCGCAAGCACGTAGTTGGTGTCGAGGTCGGCGACCAAGTAGGAGTCGGCACGCACGTCGGGTGCGTTCAAGTGGTACGTGAAGGGTTCCACGGCCGACGAACGCTCGAACACGAGGATCGGCATACCGACATCGACGAGCTTGTACACCGCTTCGGCATGCTCGTTCGCGAGGCGAATACACCCGCCCGAGTACCCTTCCGGCACTTGCGTGCCGTCCTCGTAGTAGGGCCACCCGTGGATGAAGAAGTTGCCCTGAAAGGGTATGCTCCAGGGCATGTACACATGCCCGAAGCTCGAGTAGTGCGTGCCGGACTTCGCCTGCGCTTTGTACAGGCCCGAGGGCGTTTCCCACCAGGTGCCTTCTTTACCTTTGCTCTTAATGGGTACGGTGAGCGCAAGCGCGCCGTCGCGATAGACCGAGAGGGTCATTGCGGAGAGGTCCGCCTCGACGAAGTGCGCCCGCTCCGCGACCAGACGCTCGTGCACCGCGGTGAAGAAGTCGAGGTCGGTGAGTGCCGGCCACACGCCGTACTCGAGGGTCGCCTGCATCCCATCCCCTTCCGGCAACGATACGGTGTAGTTGTAGGCGACCGAACCTCGTTCGCCCATGCGGGCACCCGCAAAGACACCGCCCACAAGGGCGGCCACCACAAAGAAAACGGTGAGCCAAAGTTGGATGTGTCGGTCGGCGAGTGCGTTCATGGTGTTCAGGCGTAGGTCGGCGCTTCCTCACGCACGTCTTCGAGGTGATTCGCCAAGCGTCCGAGCGCAAAGAGCGCCGAGGAAAGACGATTCAAGTACGGGAGGGTGTGGCCGCGGGTTTCCCCCGCCACCGCAACGACCCTTCGCTCAGCTCGACGCGCGACCGTGCGCGCAACGTCGAACAGTGCCGAGCGATAGGTGCCTCCCGCAAAGGAGAACGCGCGCAACGGCGGCACCGCGCGCTCGATGCTGTCGGTCATGCGCTCGAGCGCCGCGACCTTGCTCTTTCGCACCGTTTTGGGAGCGCCCGCAAGTTCGGCCTGTATGCTGAAGAGCGTGCCCTGCATGTCGTGGAGGAGTGTCGCCGCCTCCACCGTGCGGGGCCCCACCGGCACCCGCATGCCGCCCGAGCGAGCAAGCTCGGCACGCACGAGCCCGAGGTACGAGTTGAGCTCGTCGAGCGTGCCGAGGGCCTCGGCGAGCGCGGAGGCCTTGCTCACACGCATTGCGGTGCCGAACATCTTGGTGAGGCCGTCGTCTCCGGTGCGGGTGTAGAGCATGGTTGGTAACGCACACACGTGTGGTGCGCTAAGCGTACCACCCCTGAAAGGAGAACGGAAGGTGTGCACAACTACTGTCAACTACGGTTTGACACAGTAGTTGAACTTCGGCGTTGAGGGGTCCTCATCACAATCGACAGTGTAATTAGTACCGTCAACATCATCTGACAACGCTTGTTGGTTGTTTGTCTCGAACTCGGCCTTCAATACGTAGTCGGTCGGCTTTGAGGCATCGTTTACGCCGTACCCATAATCGTTGCCGGTTTTCGGATCCTTGGGAAGGGTACCCGACTTCAGAAAGGTGGCGAGAGTCACCAGTGGGTTACCTGACGCATCCGTCGGGCACCCGTTATTTGCTGTTGTGACTAGTGTCGCAGGGTACTGCCTGCCGCACGCATTGTAATACATTTCGAGCTCCATCTGTATATTGGCCAAGTCGGTCACCCGCTCATCGTCGCGCGCTTTCTGTCGCGAACTCTGCAAACCGACAACGACTATGGTGGAAAGGGTGCCGATAATGAAAATGACGGTGAGCATTTCAAGGATCGTAAACCCTCGCTCTTTGGATGTATGCATATGTGTTCATTGTACCGCCGTACACGGCAAGCGCAACCAGATTATCAACACGCATATACCGCATTGTCGCACCATCGACGCACAAGTCAAACAGCGAGTACCTGCAACATTTAAAAAACGCCCCCGAGGGGGCGTTTTTTAAAATACGTTTTGTGGCTGATACATGCACCATAAAACCTCGCAATAAATGGGCTATATACTGCAACCACTGATAGTGCAAGTGATTGTGTCCACCCCGTCGGATGCAGTGTAGGAAAATGATTCGTCACTGGTAATTGCACCCGCGCCATAAGCCCAGTTACCAGAAAGTTCCGGCCACTCATCAGTACCTCCGCAAATAGGAGCACCAGCAACAGCAGGTGTAGAAATCGTACCTCCCATGTCGACACAGGCGGTAGCGACTGGTACGGTACTCCGCATACTTGCTTGCGCACGTGCAGTATGCGCCCTGTCTCGCTGACTACCCAAACCTGCCAAGACCACGCTCGCCAAAATACCGATGATCGCGATCACCACCAAAAGCTCGATGAGGGTGAAGCCGCGCGATCGTCCATGAAAGTGTGTATACATATTCATTATTAAACTACTGACTAATGGATAATATGAAACGTCATGTTTCGCGGCCTTCCTCCGCATACCGCAATGATACCGCGTGGCGCGTGGTGCGCGAAAGCACACGCGAGCATGGGGTGTGGATAAACGCTTACGAAATGGAGGTCGTGATGCTGTAGATGGGCAAGAGCACCGAAGCGAGGAGCACCCCCACACCAAGCGCAAGCATGATGATCATGATCGGCTCGATGAGACTCGTGATGGTGTCGACCGTGTTCTCGAGCTCCCTGCTGTAGAACTTGGAAAGGGTCATGAGAATGTTCGAAAGCTCACCCGACTCCTCGCCCACACGGATCATCTGGACCATGATGGTGGGTATCTCGGGATGCGAGCTGAAGGCCTGGGCGATGCTCGCGCCGTTCTTGAGATCGTCCCGCGCTTGGCGTATCACCTTCTCGTACCGGGCATTCTCCACGACCGCGGAAGTGATCTCGAGCGCCTGCACCATCGCAATGCCGCTTGAAAGCATGGTGGACATGTTGTCGGCGATGCGCGAGAGGTAGAGCTTCCGAAACAGCTCACCGAAGAGCGGCGCTTCGAGCTTGAGCTCGTCGACATAGAGCCGACCTCCCGGGGTTCTGATATAGCGCCACACCCCGACCACCAAAAGCGCAAGCACGCCGAACAGAATGACGCCGTAATCTTTGAACACGTCGCTCACCTCCATCACTACCCGAGTGTAGATCGGCAGGTCGGCACCCGATTCGTTGATGAGCGTGGTGAGCTGCGGTATCACGAACGTGAGCATGAGCCAAAAGACTATGCAGAAGGTGCCGATGATGAACGCCGGATACACGAGCGCGTTCTTCGCCTTGGAGGTGACCGCGTACGTGCGGTCCAGATACTCTGCGAGGTGCTCAAAGGTCTCTTCAAGACGCCCCGTCTCTTCACCGGTGAGTACCATACTGCAGTAGAACGAGGAGAAGACGCTCGGGTGTCTCGAAAGCGCCTTACTGATGGGCATACCGCCCTGGATGTCATCCGCGATCGAAGAAAGGACCCTGCGTACGACCGGGTTCTCGGACTCCGCTCCGAGCATCTTGAAGACCCGAAGCGCACTTACCTGCGCGCCGAAGAGGGTCGCGAGCTGACGTGAAAGGATCACCACCTCGCGCTGCGAGACACCTTCGAACCACGTGATGTTCTTGGCAAACCCTTTCTTTTTGTCGGCCGGCTCGATGCGGGTTATCACGTAGCCGCTGCGCTGCAGGGTGCTGATCGCACTGTCCTCGCTCACCGCATCGATCGTGCCGGACTGTTCGACGCCCGATTGATTGATGATCGTGTATTTGAACAACATACGGCCACTTGTTTGGATCAAAACTACGCCGGCTACAGCAGGCGCTCAAGTGCTTTCACATCGAACGATGTTTGGAATGCGGTCTCGACCGTGATCTCGCCCGCACGTACCAGGTTCGCGAGCGTGCGGTTCATGCTGATCATGCCTTCCTCCATCCCCGTTTCAATGACGGAATCGATCT
Organism: Minisyncoccota bacterium; assembly: GCA_041920275.1. Lineage (GTDB taxonomy): Bacteria > Patescibacteriota > Minisyncoccia > Phycocordibacterales > UBA12088 > UBA12088. Next base: position 10,438 of record JAYRSE010000022.1, read on the forward strand.
CGTGGGTACGGTCCTCGCGGATCAGGTGTCCGACCGCATGTGTACGGATCAACAGTTCGTAGGCGAGCACGAGACCGCCCGCGATGCGCGGTACCAACCGCTGCGAGAATATGCCGGAGAGGCTGGATGCGAGCTGCGTGCGGATCTGATTCTGCTGGTGCGGCGGGAATGTGTCGATGATGCGATTGATGGTCTGCGAGGCGTTGTTGGTGTGCAGGGTCGAGAACACCAAGTGGCCCGTCTCTGCGGCGGTCACAGCGGCGGCTATCGCCTCGAACCCGCGCATCTCACCAATGAGGATCACGTCCATGTCCTGGCGGAACGCCGCATGGATGCCCGCCTCGAAGGAATTCGTATCGACACCGACCTCACGTTGGTCGATGATGCATTGCTTGGGTGTGTACACATGCTCGATCGGATCCTCGATGGTGACGATATGCTCCGGGCGCTCTTGGTTGATATGGTCCATCATTGCGGCAAGGGTCGTGGACTTCCCTTGTCCCACCGGCCCGACCACGAGAAAGAAACCCTGCCCCATTTCGGTGAAGCGCAGGAGCTGCTCCGGCACTCCGAGCTCTTGCAGTGTCTTTATCTCGGAAGGTATGGACCGGAGCGCGATCGAAACCGCCCCGCGTTGCAAGCTCGCGTGCCCGCGGAAACGCATCTTGTTCCGCGCATTGTAGTACGCAAAATCGACCTCATGCTTTTCGTCGAAGGTGTCGCGCTGCACCGGGTTCAGCATGGCCGCCAGGAACTTTGCGGTATCCTCATGGGTGAGCTCGAGCTCACCGACGAGCGGTACCAGAAGACCGGAGACCCTGATGACCGGACGATAGAAGGCGTTCAAGTGAAGGTCGGACGCATGCTCGATCACAACGAACGAAACGAGGCGATCGAGATGTTCAGCATATGCGCCGATATTTGCGGATTGTGTCATAATGGATGTTGCACACCGGTACATTACCGCCCCTGCTTTTCTTCTATGGTCTTGGTCACCCGTTCCAACACCTCGGACGGCAACGTGTTCGCTTTGATAAGATACCCATCGATCCCATAGGAACGAGCTTCCTCCACATCTTTCTCCTGCCCCTGATTCGAAAGGACGACGACGGCGGTGCGCGCATCACAAAGGTTCTCCTCGCGTATCGCACGCAGAAGCTCGAAACCGGTCATCTTCGGCATCACGAGATCGAGGAGGACCGCATCCAGATGCTCGCCCTTGCGAAGATCCTCAAGCGCTTGCACCGGATCGGTGTAACAACGCACCTCATGCCCGGCATGTTGGAACTTCAAGTTGTACATGTCCAACAAGAAGGCGTCATCATCCACGATACACACGGTGAATTTCTTTTTCGTGTTCATACATGTACAACTATACCATGCACCCTCCCAAGGTTCATACAAGGTCGTGTTGGTAACTCTTCATCCCGGCACTCTCTTCGTCGGGTCCGTGCTCGCCCATTTCGGCGGTTTCCGCATCTTTTTCGTCCGACTGTTCCCCGCCCGCGTCCACATCGATCGCGGAGCTCACCTGCGCGATCTCCTCGTACGGTATCTCCTTTCGCATCGCTTTTATGAACGCATCCTGCTCCATGGTGAACATGCCGGACTCGAAACCCAACTCCAAAAGTACGGAGTCTCGAGCGGAGTCCATGATAAGCTGTCGCATGCGTTCGTTGACCGTGAGAAGCTCGAACACGCCGATCCGACCCCGCGTACCCACGGGACACGTGTTCGTGGGCTGTATTCCGAGTATCGAGGTGACCTCGGGAATACGTGTTCGGTACTGCTTCGGGATAGGTTCGAACAAGTTCTCGAGACGTTGTTTGAGCGCACCTTCGATCGCAATGGGAACTCCGGTGTCGGGGCAGATACGGCGCACCAAACGTTGTGCGATGACCAATCGCATGGTCGGGGCGAGGAGGAAGGGATCGACCCCCATGTCAATCAAGCGCGGTATCGCCCCGATCGCATTGTTGGTATGCAAGGTGGAAAGTACCAAGTGGCCCGTGAGCGCCGCCTGCACCGCAAGCTGCGCGGTTTCCTTGTCGCGGATCTCTCCCACCATGATGATGTCCGGGTCTTGACGAAGCACGCTTCGAATACCGCTTGCGAACGTGTACCCGATCTCGGGTCGCACCTGCGACTGACTCACTCCTTCGATGTCGTACTCGACCGGGTCCTCGAGCGAGATAACGTTCGCCGTATCGCGATGCACTTCCTCCAACATCGCATACAGTGTGGTCGACTTACCCGAACCGGTGGGTCCGGTGATGAGGATGATGCCGTACGGTGACGCAATGGCGTTGCGCACCTGCTCGAGCTGGAACTCGTCCATCCCGAGCGATGTGAGGGTGACCTTTCCTCGAGAACTATCGAGGATACGTAGCACCGCCTTCTCACCGTGAGTAACGGGAAAAGTGGAAACGCGAAAGTCGATGATGTGCCCGCCGACGGTGACGGAAAAACGTCCATCCTGGGGTTTGCGACGCTCATCCAACTTGATACCCGCAAGAAGCTTCACTCGCGCCACCACCGCCCTGCTCACCTTTGCGGGAAGCACGAGTGACGACTGCAACACGCCATCCACGCGGAAACGCACCCGCAACTGCTCTCGACCGGGCTCGATGTGGATATCGGATGCACGTGCGTCAATGGCGCTCCTCAGAACGGTCGAAACGATCTTGGTAATGGGTGCCTCCTCATGCATATCATGACCGCCTTTTGAACTAGCGGCCGCAATGGCGGTATCAAGGTCATCGATCTCTTCCTCCTGCCTTCCCGAGTCATACACGCTACTGGAAGCATCTTCGGCCGTTTCCAATTCGGAAAGGGCCATTCCCACGGCTCCCGCCGTACCGTGGTACATGGTGAGCACCCGCTCATAGTCATCGCTCGAAATGAGGTATACCTTGAAGGGCACACCCTCTTTGGTCGAAATGAAGTTGAGCGCGTCGAGCATGTCCACATTGTCCGGGTCGAGCACACCGACATGGAGCACGCCGTCATGGAGACCAAGCGGGACCACGCGGTAGTGCCGCGCGGATTCCTCCGGTATGACCTTGAGCGTCTCGAATGGAATGACCGTGTCTCCCAATCGCTCCACCGGAACTCCCCATATCTCACCCTTCGCTTCGGTGATGTCGTGTTCCGAAACACCCTGCGCTCGAAGGAGCTGTTCCACGGGTACACCCGTCGTCTCCGATTCACGCAGCACGTCATCGGCGACCTGCTGCTGAAGCAAGCCCCTGTTCACCAACATCTGTAAGAGTTGCAACATGGTTGAGGTAAATTGAACGTAAGAACGGTCCACTCACGTGTGCAGGGAACGCTCATGCTGTTCAGTACGGCTCGAAGGGATTGTTGCGTGTGTATTTCACATCCTTCGGTTCCGTTGGCTTCTTTTCCACCAAAGCTTCGAATTCGACGGTGGAGAAGATATCCTTTTGCAATGAGATACCCTCAACACTGGTAAGGTTGCTCAGGACATCCTTCTCAAGCTCGGAGGCGTTCTCGGCGATCTTCTCTGCGCTCGGGAACATTTTGGCACGCAACTCGGGATTCGAGGCCACCAAGTAGAACGCATACATGCCCGCGGCGACCGCAAGCATCGTGATGACATTTTTGATGATTGAACTGACCATAGTGTGTACTGTTTATTCCGGAATTGATCGGGTTCGCCTTAGCGAAGCCAGTAACGCTGTATCCCAAGGGTGTATACTTGCTTCTTTGTGTTCGTGTTTGTCTCCGCAGGCTCCTTGTTGCCTGCAAGCAAGGGCAGCTCGGCAGGCACGTCGATGCCCAGCGATACCACATCCATGAGCGCCGAGCTCTTTTCGATATCCTTCAAAAAACCCTTGAACTGATCGTACGTGGTCAACACATCGAGGGTAAAGAGCGCACTCACGACGCCTGATTCATCGACCGAACCGCTCGTCTGCGACTCGCGCAATCCCATCCGCGGGAACGTGAAGCTTCGGATGAGTATGCCATGCTGCTTGGCAAGGTCGTCGAGGTGGATTATGAACCGGACCACATCGATACTATCCGGCAGAATGCTCTTCAACCGCACCTCTTCCTCTTCCGAAATGGTGTCCCGCTCGTCAAGCAACGCGTCACGTTTTCGCTCGAAATTATTTGAGTTCTCGAGCACCTGCGTGACTCGCTCTTCCTGAGCGCTCAATGCACCAAGCACGTCGATGGCGGGTCGGATGTACGAGAAGAACAAGCCGATCGATATTGTGAAAAGAATGAAGGGTAACACCACTTTGTCCATATGTTCTGTGATTACTGTCGAGCGAATACGATATTATCGATCGCGCTCCTCGGCCACCGTCGTGGATGCGGCGGAAGACGAGGCGGATGCGGAAGATCCCCGTGGTACTTCCGGAGTAAACTGCACCGCCGGTTGCGCCACAGACGGGCTCTTGCGATCGTATACACCACTGTCGATGACCTTCCCGAAGCTTGCATACCCGGGGACGACACCCATTTCCGCCACGAACCGTACCATGCCGTTCCCGCTCTCAAGAGTGGTCACGACCGGCGTGCGGAACAGTGCATTCAGTTCCGTATATTTATCGATCTGCTTGGCGACATGACCGAACGTGCGCGCCTCACCGCTCAAGGTAAGCGCATGCTCCGCACTCCCTCCCGCAGATTCCTTGAAGGAGAGCGAAACGTAGCGAACGTCACGCAAAGTTATCTCTTCGAGCTGCGCAATGATCCCGCTCAATGCTCGGTGATTCACCAACAACCTGTTGGCCTCTTTGAGTCGCACGCTCATACGTCGCAGATCGTTGATGGTTTCGACATCCGCTTTGTACTTTTCGTTCAGCTCGGTCGCTTTGGCGACCTTTTCGTCGACCGACCCTTCCACCACCTTAATGTACACGAACATGCCGACCGATCCGAGTATGGAAAGAAAGAACACGATAGCCGAAAGAAAAAAGAACAGCCCGAGCGAACCACCGCTTCTGTTTCGCACGACGGAACCATTCTCCTGACCGGGCGTAACGAACGCGCCATGCGGCTGATTCTTCGGTATGAACGATGTATTGAACGATTGATCCATAGACAACGAGCGTGTCACTCCGAGTTCGCTATGCATTGTAACAGCAAACTCACGCGTTCCCAACCACGGTTATCCACTGCCCGCCTCCTGCAAGGCGCGCAACGCCAGTCCGACCGCAACGGTGAAATCGACACCCGACTGCCGCAACGTGGCATCAAGAAAGGCCGGCGCCTGCGTGCGCGAAAAGGGGTGAGCGAACTCGACCTCGACCTCCAACTGTTCACGAGCGTACTCCTGTATACCCCCGAGCGACGCTCCGCCACCGGTAAGAACCACCTTGGAGATCGCTTTGTTATACTTGCGCTGAAACCCGGCAAGCACTCGACGCATCTCGGAAAACACCTGCTCTACCGCGAGCCTGCCCACATGGGAGACCCCTTCTTCGTTCAGGCGTTCTTGCAGGGTGTCCCCGACCCCCACCTGTCGCTTGAGAACCTCGGCCTTTTGAAGACTGACGTGCGTGGTGTTGGCGATCCCTTTGGTGATGTCACCCGAACCTTTTTGCACCACGTGCGAGGCAAGTATGATGCCCAACTCGATGATGTACAGCTTGGTGGTGCGCGCACCCATATCGATGATGGCGACCGGGGTCAAACTTCGATCAACCGCCGCTCGCATGACCGAGAAGGCCTCGATCTCGTAGAATAGCGGGGATATGCCCGCAAGCTTCATCGTTTGAGCATGGGTCTGCAACATGCTGTTATGCATGGCGGCAACAAGCACCATGCGCTTCTTGAGCGACGCGTGGGCCACTTCTTCCAGACCGCCGCCCTGCGATTCGAACAGGCGTTGTTCGGTCTCGGGAACAATGAACCAATCCACCTGCACTTCGGCTATGGGAGCGGGAATGTATTTCCGCGCCTCGATGGGAATGACGGTCGCGAGCTGTTTCGGGTCGAGCGCGGGAACTTCAATAAGCTTCACCAAGCTCGCCGCATACGCCACCGAGACACCGGCGGACAGCGACGTTGCTCCCGCCCCCTGCAAAAGCTCTTTGAGCGCCTTCGCAAGCATCTCGGGGGTCAGTCGCACGGGCTGCCCGACGACCGAATCGCCATAGGGGCCGAGCGAAATTTCACCGTATGTTTCGAGCAACGCGACGCCATGTTCGTTGCGGAGCTGCACCATCTTGATCGCCGACTCTCCGATATCGATGCCGAGCACGCTCGTATCGTGCTTTTTGGGCAAAAGTTGGGATGTCACGAGCTGTTTGACATTGCTGAGGAATGGTACGGCCATGGTGTATACCAGTATAGACCATACCACCGGTCAAGCGATAGACTGGGGGCACGGGATGCGTGAATATCGTACCGTTCGATCAACACACCGAGCGGCAGCGCACCCTCTGCACGCGCTCATCCTCTTCCCGACAAGCTTCACCTTCGATGCACATCTTTCACGCCATTCGACGCGCATTACTTGCGCTCATACTCCCACCCGACCCGTATGACAGGTGGCTGGAGTCGCTCGAACCGGACATGCTCTTTGCGCAGTGCACCGACGGCACCGTGTGGGTGGAACGTGCGGTGCGATGCCTCGCACCGCTTCGGTACACACATCGCACCGTGCGACGAGCGGTCGCCGCCACCAAATATCACGCCAATGAGCGTGTCGCACAGCTCCTGGGCGAAGGACTCGCGCCGTACCTTGCGGAGGAGATCGCGGAACGTCGACTCTTCGGCACGTTCACCGACCCGCTTTGCATACCCGTTCCGCTCCATCGTTCCCGTCTACGCGAGCGCGGTTTCAATCAATCCGAGCGCATCGCACGCGCAATGCTTCAAGCACTTCAAGATACGCGCATCATTTCCGCTCCACGAGCGATCGTGCGATCCAAGCGTACCCACGCGCAAGCGCGCACCGACCACAAGAGCGAGCGCATCATGAACATGGAGAACGCATTCTCAGTCCCCGATACCTCGATCGTACAAGGTCGCGACATCATTCTGCTCGACGACGTCATCACCACCGGCTCAACGCTCCACGAAGCGTCGCGCGCACTTCGTAATGCCGGCGCTCGCGACATACTCTGTGTCGCCGTGGCTCATTAGCACAACACCACATGTATATCGTACCGAGGTCACGGCAAGCGGGAGTCGCCAGCACCGGACGGGCATGTGCACACCGTCCGTACATTCACTTATCATGCCCTGTGTCGAAAGCAAACGGAAAGTGGAGCGTGTGGAAAATATGTGCTACCATATGATCGCGCACGATCTGCGACACCCCGCAATGGGTGCGGGTCGTCGCCTCGACACGGAGGGTTGGCTGAGTGGTCGAAAGCGCCTCACTGCTAACGAGGTAGGGGTTACTCCCTCATGAGTTCGAATCTCATACCCTCCGCACAATGTTTGGATTTCATTTTTTGTTCAAAAAATGATGCGAGGTCGCCACACGACCGCATAGTCGTGTGGCGTTGACCAGATCCTCACCATCCCGCGACAAAGTACGGTGCTACGGGTTCCAAAGCACGTTCCGGAGCGCGTTCTCCAGCTCCTTCACGGTACCGTTGTTCTCCAAGCGCACATCCGCTGCGGCCATCGCGGCGCGCACATTCTGCTTATCTTTGTCTTCGGACGAGAGTTCCTCGAGTGCCACGAACTCCTCGAACGACACATCATCCTTCGCACTACCCCGTACACGCACGCGATCGTAGCGCGTACGCAGGTCGGCGTCGACCGAAAGGACGATGCCCCCCTTTCCCTGCACGAACGCGACCTCGGCTTCCGTGTACTGCGGTTCGAGAACGACCCGCTCCGCCCCTGTGGGAATACTCGCGTAGGTCGCCTCCATGAGCGCCACGGGGCCCTTTGCGCGATACTCGTTTGCAATATCACCACGCGCCTTCCGATCGGGATGCATGCCCCGACGCACCGCCTCCTGCGCCAAAAACTCGGAGACCGACACGCAGACGAAACCGTGCTCCCGCAGCAGGTACTCCGTGACAGTACCCTTGCCTGCGCCATGCGTGCCGGTAAGTCCTATGAGAAGCATATGCACATCAGTCTGCGTGCGAAAACACTATTTTTTGCGTTGCCACTCATCCGCAAGCACCAAAAGCGGCGCCGCAAGAAAAAGTGAGGAGTACGTACCCGCGACCACACCCGCAGTGAGCGCAAGTGCGAAGTAAAAGGTCGCTGAACCGCCGAACAGCAGGATCGCAACGACCACGAAGAGTACGGTGACGGAGGTGTTGAACGAACGCACGAACGTCTGCTCGAGAGAATTACCGACCGTGATCCGGAACTCTTCCTCCACTTCGGCATCCTTGTTCTTCTTCAGATTCTCGCGGATGCGATCGAATATGACGATGGTATCGTTCACACTGTATCCCAGAATGGTCAAAAGCGCCGTCACGAAAAGCACATCGGCCTCCGCGGCCCCGACATAGTGCCCCACGACCGCAAAGACGCCCATCGGCACCACCACATCATGCACAAGCGTAACGATCGCAATGAGCCCGTACTTCCACGAGGACACCGGTTCGCTCACCTCACGAAACGCGAACGCGACATAGACGATGGTCATGAGGATCACGACCCCGAGCGCAACGAACGCCTTGTTTTGAAGCTCCCCTCCAATGGTCGGACCGACCGTGTTCTGCCGCCGTAGCTCGGGCTGCACGGTCCCGTCGAGCGTCGCCGCATCCATGACCGCGACGCGTTCTTCGACCGTCAATTCACGAACCCGCAGAAGGAACGCATCGTCGCCGAACGGACGAAGCGAGTACGCCCCCAGATCGACATCGAGCGCCGCGAACTTCTCTTCGAGCAGTGCCTTGTCCGGCCGCGCATCCCCGTAACCGATCTCGATAAGCGTACCGCCCGTAAACTCGATGCTCGGACGAATGCCGAAGATCGCGGTCGCGAGAACGGATGCTCCGACCACCAACGCTGCGATCGTAAAAAATATGGTGCGATGTTTTATGATGAACATGGATGTGGTTTCAACTACTATGAATCTGCAAGATGGGTGCGGATACGCTCGACATCGGCAGCATCCTTCGGCTGACCTCGCCCTTCCTTCCAGCGTAGCACGGTCGGCAACGGGACGAACGGCAAACCGTCGATCATTTCGGCACCGGCCAGAAGCTCCTCGATATTCCATTCGCCCGGCCCCCAGCTATACCAAAGTTCGATATCATCCTTCTTCAGGTGAGTACCCGTGTCGCTCGAGTATTCCACCCAACCATCCTGTGCACGATATGCATCATACACCTCCTTGGTGACCACAACATCAATGTCGCGTGCTTCCCGCAAACCACGAATCGCCATCGGCCCGCTCCCGAATATCGCGAACGTGCCATGAGGCAAGCTCATGCGCCGTAATTGATCGAACAGTATATGTGATCGTGCGGTCATTTCATTCATACGTGATCAGTGACAAGTCAGAGATATTACTCACATCATTTACTATCAAGTCCGCTCAAAAAGAGCTTACGGTACCACGCTTTATCGGAATCGACCGCAACCGCAAGCAGGAACGTGCGCGTCACGACGATCGCGGTGAACATGGATATCAAGATACCGATCATAAGCGTAAGCGCAAACCCCTCTACGCTCGCGGTACCGAACCAAAAGAGGATGATCGCCGAGAGTATGCCGGTCAGGTTGCCGTCGCGTATGGGAAGCCATGCGCGCGCCACCCCTTCACGTATCGCGTCGCGCACTTTGGCACCCCTACGCAATTCGTCCTTCATACGTTCAAAGATGAGGATGTTCGCGTCGACCGCCATACCGATCGAAAGCACCAGACCGGCAAGACCCGCCGCGGTGATCGTGACCGGTATAAGGAGGTATACCCCGAGATTAAGCATGAGGTAGAACATAAGCGCGAACGACGCAAGCACGCCGGGCAACCGGTACCACAACATGAGGAACAGCATGACGATACCGATACCCCACGCACCCGCAACGACCCCCTTGTTCAAAGTCTCCATACCAAGCGATGCGCCGACCGACTCGGTCGATGCGAGCGAGACCGGTACCGGCAATGCGCCGATGTTCAAGTTACGCACCAACTCACGTGCCTCTTCCGCCGTGAAGTTACCACTGATGACCGCCGTACCACCCGTGATCGGCTCGCGAATGACCGGGTCGCTCTTCGGCTCGCCTCCGTCGAGAAAGATCGCGAGTTGCCTGCCGACATGCTCGCGCGTGATGTTCGCAAAGAGCTCCTTCCCCTCCTCGTTGAAATCCACCATAACGAGCGGTTCGTTCGAAATGCCCGGCCCGCCCTGCATGCCCGAAAACTCGAGGCGCGCTTTCTTCAGGTATCGACCGGTGAGGCCCGTCTCCAGGTATACCGGGTCGGTCGAGGTGCCGACAGGATCTCCCACCAATTTGAAATCGAGCTGCGGGGTCGCTCCGATCATGCGTACCGCCTCTTCAAGGTCGGTCACACCCGGCAGTTCGACGATCAGGCGTTCGGTCTTGTCGCCCTCGGACAATGCGCTCGCCTTTTCGACCTGCACCAAGGGCTCAGACACACCAAAGAGGTTGGCGCGCGTCTCGATCACATCGCGCAACGCCATCATCGCTTCATCCACCTCCGCGGGATCCAAGTGTGAAGTGTCTGCCTCGTATACCAGATGGCTACCACCTACAAGGTCGAGCCCGAACCGGAATACCGAGCCGCCTTCACCTTCCGCTCGCGGTCCGTATATCCACCAAGCCATGCCGGCGGTGATGAGGAGAAAAATGACCGCCCAAGAGCGAAAGACCGTTACGGACGTTTCCGCGGGACGAAATGCGGTCGACTGCGTTTTTTTCATAGATTCTCTCTCCATGGTCGCACGAGCATGCGGTGAGCGTAGCGTCAAGGCAAGTCGTGGCAAGTATACCGCGTTCCGAGGTATTTGCAATGCGCAAAACGTGCGAACCACGACACCATTAATTACAGTATTAGTTACGTAACTAATACTGTAATTAATGTACCCTGAGCTTTGCTCGGTGGCGCCACGACACTACTTCGCGCGACGTTCCTTGATCTCTGCGAGCGTAAGCAGATTCTCAAACACCTTCGCAACCGTAATGGGTCCGATGCCACCCGGGGTGGGGGTGAAGATGCGCGCCTTCTCGGCGCACGCGGGATCTGCGTCTCCTCTGAGCACACCCCCTTGCTCGCTCGTTCCCGCATCGAGTATGATGACCCCCTCCTTGACCATCTCGGGTCGGACCATGCCGGGTACCCCCGCCCCACACACGATCAGATCCGCGCCCGTGATCCACGCACTGATATCGGACGTGCTTTCATCGACGACCTTCACGACCGCACCGAGATACTCCGCCCACACGGCCGCGGGAGCGCCGACCAAACGACCTTCCCCGATCACAAGGACGCGCATGCCCGCCAAACGCACCCCTTCTCGATGCAGTATCTCCGCCATTGCGGCAACGACCGGCGGTTCGAACGGAAGTTTATGCTCTTTGAACTGTTGGTACGCGGTCACCCCGAGCACATCCACATCGTGTGAGAGCGGAAAAATGCTCAGCAACGATTCCAATTCGAATCCTCCCGGTACCGGCAACTGCAGTACGATGCCACTGTAGGTGCGAGTCGATCTCAGTATGACCTGCAACAGGTCTTGTGTGGTGTGCCTCTTGTGCGGATCCAACACCTCCACACCCACCTCGATCCCGATATCCGCACCAAATCGCACCTTCCGCTCAACGAATGAGCGGATGGCCTTGGTCTCCTCCGCCACGACCACACCGAGTGTCGGGCGTCGGGTACACGCCTGCACACGCGTACGTATGCCGTCCGCAATATCACGCGCTATCTTGTTGCCATCGACTTGCATGGGCAACATTCTATCAGAAAATGACCATGAGCACACGCCCATATCGCATCGCGCGAAACCCGCCACGATCACGGACCGATGACCTACTTCATCAGCAGACGCAGTCCCTCCTCAAGAGACACGTTCGGAACCCACTCCAACAACTCGCGCGCTCGACCATTGTCCGCTCGAGTCCGTTTCGGCTCCAAGCGCGCAGGAACATGCACGACCGGCCCACCAATAAGCTCCGCCAAGTGCTTGACGGAACACTCCTTGCCCGCACCGATGTTCAGCACCTCACCCTTTCCCACCTGCGCACTTTCGCTCGCGAGGATGTTCGCACGCACCACATCGCTCACGTGGGTGAAGTCGCGCGTCTGTTCACCGTCACCGGTGATCGTGAGCGGTTCACCATTCGCTTTCTGCTTCAAGAACTTGCCGATAACGAGCGCATAGGCGCCCTCCGGATCCTGGTTCTTGCCGTACACGTTGAAGTAGCGAAGCGACACCGTTCCAAGGCCATAGACCTCGCTGAACAACCGACAGTACAGCTCTCCAATGTACTTCTGCAACCCGTACGGAGAAAGCGGGTGCGCGGGCATGTCCTCCGTAAGCGGCATGGCATCCTGATCACCGTACGCGCTCGAGGATGCCGAATACACCACTCGGCGCACACCGCCCTCCTTTGCCGCGGTAAGAACATGTACCAGACCACCCACATTCACCTCGTTCGTCTCGATGGGATGCTCGATGGAAAATTGCACGCGCGGCAGGGCGGCGAGGTGAAAGACCGTATCGGCACCTTCGATGATGCCCGCTATCTCGTCATAATGGCGAATATCACTCTCATGAAAGTTCGCTCCCGGATCCACCTGCTCACGCTTGCCACCCGCCAGGTTATCGATCACATGCACTTCGTCGCCCCGCGCGACGAGCGCTTCGGTGAGGTTGCTCCCGATAAATCCCGCCCCACCGACAACTACCATTTTTTTAGCCATATGTGGAATATTACGTTGATAACCTATGACACTGATAACTCACGTTTGCACCTTTTGGGTTTCGTATACGCAGTTTGCATACGGGTGCAAACAGCTTCACTGTTTGCCGACCCGAACCCCGTGTATACGTATCCCATATACTACTTCCCCACCGCCGAAAGCAAGGTCTTGATCGTCTTCAGTCCGATTTCGAGGTCGAGCCAGAACGAACGATGCTTCAAATAGTAAAGGTCGTAGGATAGTTTGTTGCGTGTTTCATCGACGTCGATGCCGTGGTGCGGGTGTTCATGATGGTTAAGTTGCGCCCAGCCGGAGAGTCCCGGGGTAATGAGGTGACGTGCACTATAGTATGGGATGGCGGCGGCATACTGTGCCACATATTCCGGGATCTCGGGACGCGGACCGATGAGCGAGTATCCTCCCTGAAGCACGTTCCAGAGTTGCGGCAGTTCGTCGATCCGCGTCTTTCGCAGGAAATCGCCGACCCGTGTCACCCGACCACCACCGGAAGGGCCTCCGCCCGCCATGGTGCGGAACTTCACGAGGTCGAGCGGCTGACCATCCTTGCCGATACGCCTCTGATAGAAAAAGACCGGCCCTCGATCGTCAAGCCGAATGGCAAGCGCCACGAACGGTAAGAGCGCGAGGGAAACGGTCCCGAGCGCGAGCGACGCGATGATATCGAACGTGCGATGGTACATGTTATAGATGAGCGGCGGCTGACGTGTAATGTGCTCAATGAACCACGTATCCTCCAAACGCGAAACGGGTATCCGGCGAAATATCTCCTCGTAGAGCTGGGTCGCACTGAGTATGGTCAACCCCGGATGTGAGAACAAGAGGTCATAGAGCACGAACGTAAAGCCGGATGCCTTCGGATCGCGGGTGTCAATGATGATGACGGAAATACGTTCCGCGGTAATAAAGCGCCTGATCTGTTCGTGTAATTTCTCGGACACCACCACTTCCGATGGTGCTATGATATGGCGAATACGAAGTCCGTACCGCGCATTCGCATTGAGTTCCGCCACCAACTCATCCATCTCGCTCCCGCTTCCGAGCACGAGCGCATTGCGGCGGCCGCGGACCCCGATGAAGCGGGTCAAGAACAGACGCCAAGCGACCATGGAGACGGATGAGAGCACGAGAAAGATGAGTAAATTGGTCTTGGGCGTGATGCCGAAGTACGGGATCGAAAAGAAGAACATGGCGGCCAGTACCACGATGGAGAGCTGGCTGTAGGCCACAAGCTGCGGGAGTTTATTTCGCAGGAGGGCCGTATGCTGATCGTACAATCCCGCGATGAAATAGATCACGACCGCCATTCCGAACAGGTAGGTGAACGGTATCGCATGCTGCACCCAGAGCTCTCGATCGGGAAATTCAAGGTACCGAAGCGCAAGCGTGGCGTAGAGGGCCACATAAAAACACACCAGATCGCCCAGGAGCAAGAAGGCGGCTTCGTGGCGCATGTATCGCATACGTGCTAGGATAGTAGCATACCGTGGAGACACTGTCGCGTACGGCGACCACGCATGAAGATACTCTACTGCATAACAAAAAGCAACTTCGGCGGAGCGCAACGATACGTATTCGACCTTGCAAGACACGCATCGAAAACGCACGAAGTCGCGGTGGCGCTCGGAGGAACGGGTGCACAGGGCGCCGGACCCGGCTCGCTCAAGACCAGACTCGATGCATGCGCCATCCGCACCATCGTCGTACCCCACTTCATGCGCGATATGTCACCGCTCGATGACATACGCGCTTGCATCGAACTCTTTCACGTCGTCCGCACCGAGCGCCCCGACGTGCTCCACGTAACGAGCAGCAAGGCGGGGGGTATCGGGACACTCGTCGGTCGCCTGTGCGGAGTGCGCACCATCATATTCACGTCGCACGGGCTCACCTTCGACGAAGAGTGGCGCCCGTTGTGGCAACGCGCGCTCATCTACTGCTTTACTTGGCTCACCATCCTTCTTTCGACCCGAACCGTACAGATATCGAACGACACCTATAAACGGGCCCGCGCAATGCCTTTTTGCATGAAAAAGGTAGCGCTCGTCCATAACGGCATAGAAGCACCCAACCTTATCTCGCGCGATGAGGCGCGTCGCGCTCTCATTCCGCATCTACCCGAACCCGTATTGGGGGCCTCTTGGTGCGGCTCTGTCGCCGAACTGCACCCCAACAAGAACCTCTCCGTTCTCATAGATGCGCTTGCGATACTACACCGAACGAGTGGGTATGATGTGCACCTGGTCTTGATAGGTGAGGGAGAGGAGCGTGAAAGACTTGAAGATCGCGCACGAGCGAATGGTGTCGCCGACCGTGTGCATATTACCGGATATGTTCGCGAGGCGGCACGGTACCTTCGCGCGTTCGACCTGTTCGTTCTTCCTTCACTGAAGGAGGGTTTGCCGTACGTACTCATGGAGGCGGGAGCCGCCTCGCTTCCATGCATCGTTTCGAACATCGCAGGCAACACCGAGATCGTGACCGATGGCAAGACGGGCGTGGTGGTCGACATTTCACCCGAGGCGTTCGCGCATGCGATCGAACTTCTCATTTCGAACCCCGAGCTCGCGCGTTCGTATGGGAACGCGCTCGGAGTCGACCGCGCAAAGCGGTTCAGTACGACTCGCATGGTACACGACACGTTCGCACTCTACACGATGAGCGTCCCCGCGAAGCCCTCACGGAAGTGAGGGGCCTTCGTTCACGTCAATCCGACGATCTCACGATCGAGCTCGTCGACCCGTACCGTCCGCTCGTACCGCGCCATCGCGAGCACCAAGCCGAGCGCGACGAACTCGGCCACCAAATGCGACCCTCCGTACGACAAAAATGGCAACGTCGTGCCCGCCACGGGCAACAACCCCATGTTCATTCCCACATGCAATACCACATGAACCAAGAACCACACCACGATACCCGCAATAGCGAGCGTTTCGAAACTGGTCGCCCCGTACCACGCATGGAGGAGTAACCGCCAGAACAGAACACAGAACAAAGAAACGCAGAGGATCACACCAGCGTACCCCCACTCCTCGGCAAAGGCGGCGAAGATAAAATCGGTCTCATACTCGGGCAAGAATTCCAACTTCGACTGCGAACCGTGCCCGATACCCTTACCCAACACCCCTCCGGAGCCGACCGCGATGGTGGACTGGTACGCATTGTATCCCGTTCCCTGAATATCAGCGAGCGGATCGAGGAAGGAGAGTATGCGCTCCTTCTGGTAGTCGGCGAACGCGAACATCCACAGGAGTCCGACCCCCACAACACCCGCTACCGCGACCGCAAGCAAGTGCTTGTACGAAATACCGGCGACAAGCACCATACCGAGCCAGATCGAAGCGACAATGACCGCCGTGCCGAAGTCGGGCTGAAGGAACAGGAGTACGAAAATGATGCCGGTATACGCACCGGACACCAGAATGTGTTTTATTTGCGCGATCGCGACATGTCGACGGGTGAAGTACTTCGCGAGGACCAACACGAGCGCGATATGCGCAAGGTCGCTCGGTTGAAACGCGATGATGCCGAGATCGAATCGATTGCGTGCACCGAGTACCACACTTCCGAAAAAGAGCACCAACACGAGCAACAACACACTGAACATGTAGAACGCGAGAGCGACACCGCTCCGGTAGACGATCCTGGGATCGAAGTACGAGACCGCGAACATGCACGCGAAAGAAATCGAAAGCCATAGCGCTTGTCGAGCGAACAACGAGCTCTCACCGGTGAACGAATTCATCGTCACCAAACCCAACAAAGAAAGCAACGTCGCGGATACTACGAGCAACCAATCGATGTTTCGCGAAAACACCCCCGTCTTCTCATATTGTATGGTGTCGTTTTGCATGACATGCAAGATCTACGCTCACGCCTCACAAATGGACTTACCGAACTTCGCTCGCATGCGCGAGACCGGACACAGAGAACGGTCGATCCGCGACTCTCGTGTCAGCATCAACCTCAATACGGCTCGCAAAGATCTGCAAGCGCATGCTCTCGTTTCTCATCTCGGTATTCCGCATTTCTTCGAATCCGCACCCTTTGAATGGCCACAGCGCCTGTATTGGGTTCTCACCGCTCCATCGGGTGATGGATTACGGTGACACGAAACGGTTCACTACTGGGGTGGGATCCGCGGAAGGAACTCGACGCGACCCTTCTGTGAAGGCAGCTCGCTCGACCAAACGAACGAGATACGCCTCTGTTCACGAGGGCCGAGCAGATCGATGTACGTCTGTGTCGCGGTGATCGCATTCCCGCTCGTATCGTACACGATAACGACCACTTCGACATCTCGTAACGGGACCGGTTCCTTATTCACTATCGTCGCGATAAGCTCTGCGCCGAACTGTGCGGGTATGAACGCCTCATCGCTCACCGCGACCCTGCGTTCCGCCGAAGCCCTTTTCCATACCGGTTCGTCGAGCCACTCAAAGGATGTTCGATGCGGCTCACCCGAACGGATGGCGATCTTACTTTCGAACACACCAACAATGGGCTCCCTGCGAATATCGGTCACACCTTCTCGCTCGGCGAGAAACTTCCCGTCGCGATCGTATACCGTAAATCGATACCGCATACCATCCGCAAATTTGTCGAAGTCCGGATTTTCAAGGTACGCGACCGCGTTGTAGATCCCCGGGGATGATTCGAACACACGGGACCACACCAAGCGCATGGTTCCGGTCTGAGATCTACAGTACCGCTCGCATGAGCCACCACAGTCGACACCCACCTCATCGTTGTTTTGAACGCGATCGAAGCAATTCGGCGGCCGATATAACCCTATCGAGAAATACACGATAAGGAATAGCGCCACGATGGAACCGACCGCGAGCGTCACCCGACGTCGATGGATCCGTGCCCACGATGTATCCGACATATTCCGCATTGTATCACAAGGAGTCCGAGAAACGGTAGTATCGATGGGTCAACACTACCGTAGGTACCGGACCGCACATCATCCAAACACCAGGAAACACATCACCTCGGGATGAGACCGAGCGGGGACAACCTCACACGAAAAACACGCCGGGGAGATCCGCCGCGCCACGAGCACGAAACGCGGATACGATAAAAGGCTCTATGTTGGCGGCTAGCTACTCTCCCCTTTCGAGTACCATCGCCACTACAGCGCTTAACTTCTGTGTTCGGAATGAGAACAGGTGTACCCACTGCGTTAAGCCACCAACATAGAGCCTTCTATAGGTTCTTTCTTATCGATATAAGCGGGGTGTCGATCTTGGAAATGGTGGCTACGCGTATTGTACCGCATAGCCGAAACTCCGAACCGGAATTTGGTCGCGCTGGCCGGTATAGGACCGACCCTGCTTGCTCCTCTCAAGGAGCAAGAGTTGTGGATGCATTCCGTCGACCTGCTCCTTGTCGCACCAACAAAGCCCGGCACGAAGCACCATTTCCAAAATCACACGAGTACGAAGTTCGTGCGAACGCCATACCCATTCGAGAAAACACACACTGCTTGCGCAGACAACGATCGCACACCGCATTTCGAACAATGCAGCGCGTGCGAAAGCGATTACCAGATTTCCCAACAGGAAACTCGACGAATTAGTACACCTCGGCTCAACACATCACTGTGCTTCCACCTGGTGCCTATCAACGTAGTCGTCTCCTACGGGTCTCAAACGATTCCTAATCTTAGAGTTGGCTTCCCGCTTAGATGCTTTCAGCGGTTATCCGTTCCCGACATAGCTACTCGGCGGTGCCACTGGCGTGACAGCCGATACACCAGAGGTCAGTTCATCCCGGTCCTCTCGTCGCGTACACCCAATGACCAAACCATATGGTTGATCGTGTATTTCCCCTGTTTCCAGGAGCGCAGACTATATCTTCACCCTTCCTCCATAAGAACGAGGTCTGGGGTGGTGGCATGTTACCTGCATGGACCGTTCCGCTTTCGCAAAATTCGCTCACATACAAGTCTGCACGTACACGGCAGCGTGCACAGTGCAAGTCGTTACGGGGTCAAACCTAACTGTTTTACTAGCGCGCTTCGTGATCGTTTGCGATGTGCTGAATAATTTTCATTCTGCACCTTGAGTGTAAGCTCGACAAGTTCGTGTATATGTTCCTCGGTCAACTGCGAAAATTTTACAGTGGCCAACAGATCACACGCACGGATCATTGCTTGTGCTTGCACTTGCTTGAAACGAATGTATGGAAGAAGTGTGACAAGTATATCGCGCACACGACTGAAGCCGTTTACGCGCAATTCGGACATACCATCGCATCGCTGCGACACATACCCGATACCTAACACCTCTCGCATCCAATGAAGCGGTTTCTCATGGCGAGTATCCTGATACAGGCAGATCGTTGCCATAAAACGAAAGCCACGCTTGGTGTCACTTCGCTTTTTGATTTGCAACATAATACTGCCATCTCCATCAAGGAAACCCGCAATATACGCCAGATCACTTGTAGATCGACTTCCCACGGTATTATCATACGTTCGCTTTCGGTCCTCAAGCAAGTTGCAATGTACCGGACCGTACCCATCACAACTCTACGACCGAACGAACGCGTAGACTTCACCGTTATAAGCCACGTTGTCATCATGGATCTCTCTGTGACACTGCGAGGTGCCACATTCTTGTGGTTGAGCCACAAGAACATGAAGTAGCAATTTCTTACTAGGGACAAATCTCCTCAAGAATCAACGCCCACGGCAGATAGAGAACCAACCTGTCTCACGACGGTCTGAACCCAGCTCGCGTACCACTTTAAATGGCGAACAGCCATACCCTTGGAAGCTTCTCCACCTCCAGGATGTGGTGAGCCGACATCGCTGTCGAATGCATCTGTTATCGTTGTCCGGCAACGAATCACGGATGCGCTCCTATTGCTAGGAGGATCGGACTATATCTTCATCCTTCGTAACTTTATGCATAGAAGGAGATCGGCGTGTAGTCTCTACGGGGTCATGACCAATCAATTTGCATCGCATGGACGGAATGATATGTTCACTCACAAGTTCGTGCAAGCGCTGAATACTTGATGTGAGGATTCGTATACGTTTATATTCTTTGTCTTTGTTCAGCGATGCATGTATTCCCATCGCACCTAACAAAGCAAGAAGACGTTGTTGACTCTCTACATCAAATTGTTGTGTATTCAGATACACGTCTTGTGCTCGACACCTGCTTCCGTCGTCCATGTACCACACTGTCAACATAATCGGATCGAGACTGAGATTCTTAGGAATAATTTTCTTACCATCCCTGTAGAATTTTTCTTGCAGGGCTGACAATTGCGGATGTTGCTGTGTAAAGAATCGATATGCGACGCGTGTACCATTCCCTTTTCGGATCTTTGGTCCGCTCGTCACTATCGTTTTCAGTACTTCAAATTTCCAGTCTACGTACGCACGCTGACTGGCCGCATGATTTATTTCCAAGAATGCATCTCGTCTCCCCGGCATGGTGCGTATATACGCATCACCGAGGATTGATCCGACAATGACAGATGTTTGATAACTGGTCAGACTTCCCACGGTATTGTCCATACATGAATCATACCAGTACGTGGTATGGGCTAGTGTATGGAGTTCACCGTTATAGCCAATTTGTTTTTGTACAAGATTACTCTTGTAGGCACCCCGATGTATTTGTGTAACAAATAAGTTAAGGTGCCGAACTCCGCCGTCGCTCTGGACGCTTAGGCGGAACTAGCCTGTTATCCCCAGGGTAACTTTTATCCGATAATCTCCAGCCGCATCTAATGCGCACTGTCGGTTCACTAGATTCTACTTTCGTACCTGCTCGGGTTGTCCCCCTTGCAGTCAAGCTGGCTTTTGCTCTTACACTATCGGCACGGTTTCCATTCGCGCCTAGCCAACCTTTGAACCCCTCCATTACTCTTTAGGAGGGTACTGCCCCAGTAAAACTGCCTGCCACGCACTGTCTCTCTAGAGTTTTGCTCTAGCAGGTTAGAATTTGCACATTTACAGAGTGGTATTTCACTGTCGACTCCACGCTCCCCGAGAGGAACGCTTCAAAGTCTCCCACCTATGCTACGCAATAAACACGCAAACCCAATACGAAGCTGCAGTAAAGCTCCATGGGGTCTATCTGTCTTGCCGCGGGTAACCGGCATCTTTACCGGTATTGCGTTTTCACCGAGCTACTCCCCGAGACAGTTGCCTAGTCGTTACACCATTCGTGCGCGTCGGAACTTACCCGACAAGGAATTTCGCTACCTTAGAACGATTCATAACGTTATCACCCATCGATACGCTGTCTCGGCGTATGTGGGGTCCTCATGGTCGCCCATGAGATCGGACTATATCATGCACGCTCAGGACGTTTCCGTCTTGACCGCGCTTCGGCGTGTAGTCTCTGAGGATTTTCTGCAAGCGATGCTTTGTAATGGTCTATCGTGTATTTTCGTTTTCTTCCTCTCCCGAAATTAAGCTTTTCCCGAAGCTCGACCACTTTCGCAAGTCCCGCAGGTGTGAGGTGACCACCTTGTGAGGTAATCGCCACAATCTGCCGAAATATCGCGAAGTTGGTTTTCTTTGTTGCAGAAAGAAAAGAATACTTGTGAAAGAACGGAATAATCCGTTCTTCGATCGACGTAGGGTTTGCCACCACATAGTAGTGCACCCCGTCTTTGCGCGTTTGCAAACGTCCACAACCAAGATGTCGCTTGAAAAGCGCGAGCACGGTGATGTCTCGTTGAGAGACATTGAACGTGGTCACGACTTGCCAACCGAGCGTCCTGTCGTCGAGCTTGCGAAGCGATACATTGAAGCTTCCCTCTCCATCCGCAAATCCGGCAAGGTAATGCCCAATGTGCGGCGGAATTTTTTTAAGCCAAGAATCATCCATGATGTTTCTGTTGGCTTGCAGAATCTTTCCTGCGGATTGTCTGCACCACTAGGGCACTTCCATTTTTACCACAAGGGCACTTCTTGTTTTGTAACGGGCAAAGCCCTAACAAAACAGTCGTGTAACACCTTTGGCGAACAAAAATTGGTCGCACCACATGCATTGTTACTGCGCACATGACCTTGTGCGCGAGTAGCAGTGGATACTCAGATATTCCCGCATTCAGCCGAATTTTACAACTACAACTGTTCATAGTTATCGCTGACATTGACCAGGGCTTGCACCGTCCAGCTGTGCATCATGCTACGCATGATTCCGTATACGGGGTTCGTATACGGGGTTCGGGCGTCGCGAGCAGCTTTGCTGTTCGCTTCCGTATACGATATGCGATGCGTATACGAATCCCGAGCAATCATGGGCACCATGATGCACAACCAACAGTGATTGACCTTCTGGCATTGGTCAGGTGTCACCCCCTATACATCCTCTTACGAGTTCGCAGGGAGCTGTGTTTTTGGTAAACAGTCGCCAGGCAATCTTTCGCTGCGGCCAGTCGCATCACGCCAGGCGCGATGCGCGTATGGGGAAAGCGTATGCGTATGCGTCGGCCAAACAGCTTTACTGTTTGGCACCCGCATACCCCATACGAATCCCGCATACGCGCATCACACGCAGTGTGATGCGACTGGCAGGCCTTATCCCTAAGTTACGGCCGCTTTTTTGCCGAGTTCCTTGGGGAGCAATCACTCGTTCGTCTTAGTCTTCTCGACTATTCCACCTGTGTCGGTTTAGGTACGGACTCTCATATGCTAGAGCTTAGAAGATTTTCTTGGAAGCGTGCTCCTTCAAATTGTCATTGGGCGAACCCGCTAACTTTCCGCTCCGCTTGGAGTATATGGTGCCCGGATTTTCCTAGACACCCTCCTTACGGCACGGACGACAAGCCGATAAGTCGCTTGAAGTACTACACTCCGTCCCTCCTTCGCACATATGAGAGGTGATGGAATATTAACCATCTGTCCATCGAGTCCCCCTTTCGGGATTCCCTTAGGCCCGACTAACCCTTGGCTGATCAACATGGCCAAGGAAACCTCGGAATTTCGACGTGCATGGATCTCACATGCATTGCGGTTACTCGCGCCGGCATTCTCACTTCCGTACGCTCCACCATGGGTTACCCCTTTGGCTTCACAGCGAACGGAACGCTCTCCTACCACGCCGCTCGCATCTCGCTACGCTCGATATCTCGCGCGTATGGGGGACTGGTATGCGTATGTGGCCAAAACAGCTCCGCTGTTTTGACTCCCCATACCCATACACATTGCCATACGTGTTTGTATCGAATGTAATGAGATGCGAACGACATCCGCAGTTTCGGTACCATGCTTAGCCCCGATCATTTGCGGCGCAGGATCTCTGGATCAGTGAGCTGTTACGCTATCTTTAAAGGATGGCTGCTTCTAAGCCAACCTCCTGATTGTCACAGAAATCCCACCTCCTTAGTTTGCTACTGAGCATGGATTTAGGGACCTTAACTGGCGATCTGGGCTGTTTCCCTTTCGAGCAGTGGAGCTTAGCCCCCACACTCTGACTGCCGTGCTATACATCTCTGGTATTCGGAGTTTTATAGGTCTGACGAGATTTCTCCCTGTTCAGACCTTCCAGTGCTCTACCCCCAGAGGGAACACACGACGCTAGCCCTAAAGCTATTTCGGAGAGAACCAGCTATTGCGAAGTTCGATTAGCTTTTCACTCCTTACCACAAGTCATCCGAGCGTGTCGTACAGCGCACCGGTTCGGGCCTCCACGACCTGTTACGGTCGCTTCACCCTGCTCATGGTAAGCTCACTTCGCTTCGGGTCTTACGCGTGCGACTTGATTGTTTCGCCCTATTCAGACTCGGTTTCCCTATGCCTCCGAGGGTCTCCTCTTAGGCAGCCACATGCGTAAACTCGCCGGCTCATTCTTCAATAGGCACGCCGTCATGGACGCATCACACTACGGATGATGCTCGTATACGGGGTTCGTATACGGGGTTCGGGACGGCAAACAGCGTGGCTGTTTGCACCCGTATACGAAATGCGTATACGAATCCCGAGCATCACCTGCACTGTGATGCGACCACTCCGACTCCTTGTAAGCATACGGTTTCAGATCTATTTCACTCCCCTCTCGGGGTTCTTTTCACCTTTCCCTCACGGTACTAGTTCACTATCGGTCTTGAAGAGTATTTAGCCTTGGGTGTTAGTCCACCCGGATTCGCGCCAGCCATTCATGTCCGACGCTACTCAGGAACGACAGCAAGAGAGACGTGTCTGTTTTCGTATACGGGGCTGTTACCCGCTGGGGCCACTCTTTCCAAAGTGTTTTACTAACAGATACATTTTTTGACTCTCCTCGTTACCGACACTGTCGCCCTACAACCCCGGTCGCATCATGCTACGCACGATGCTCGCGTATGGGGGACTCGTATGTGTATGCGGTCAAAACAGCTTCGCTGTTTTGACTCCCCATACTACTCATATCATACGCATTCCCATACTCGCATCATGGGTACCATGATGCGACCGGTTTGGGCTCCTTCCGTTTCGCTCGCCGCTACTCAGGAAATGCCGAGACTTTTTACCGTACCGACAAACATCGCCGGCACAGTAAAAAGTCTGCATATTGGTTTCTTTTCCTCTGGGTACTAAGATGTTTCAATTCCCCAGGTGCGCCCCTTGCATATCGCAAGGTGACCGAAGTCTATTCGGTCGGGTCTCCCCATTCAGAGATCTCCGGATCAAAGGTTGCTAGACACCTCCCCGAAGCTTATCGCAGTCGTGCTACGTCTTTCATCGCCTCTTCAAGCCAAGGCATCCACCGTACGCCCTTAGGTTTCCTGTCAGGAAACCTGATAACCGCTTCACACACACCGGTGATTGACGATGTGTGTGCGTTGTTGCTCGACGCGCTAAACGCTAACGCTATCGAGCATGTGTGCTTTGTTCACGGTCACCACGACCGCGAACTTTTCCCGCTTATTCGATTGTCAAAGTTCCGCCATGCATCCGTTCTCTCCCGTTTTCTTCCACGCTGCAACGCTCCTTTTCAGCTCGAAGCACTGTGCTTGGAAGAAAAAACCGCCTCGTGCGGTTCGGGTTAGCGCATGCTACATGCAACACTCCCCTATCGCACCATTGACCGTATACACCTGACATTCATACGAACGGTAGCCACCAGTATATACGTATCCGGACGCTTGTCAAATGCGAGACGTTCATGGGGACCTGTTACCAAGATCTCCCATCATGTTGTCGATCGAACTTGCACTTGTCCCTCTTGTATCCACAACCCCGCACGGTCCGATCCTTGCCCGACCGTAGTGGAAACCCGGCCGGTTCGCCATCCTCTCCGCTACGTAAGCATCTTATCAATGAGCACCCGATGCGGGTAATCCAACGTGTCGCGCAGCAGCTTGTCCCGTACCCGCAAACGATAGAGGTACTCGTCGGGCGTGAACACCGCATACCGCACCTCCCTACCCGACTCCGCCTCGAGCAACCGTATGACCCCTTCTAGTGCGGGCATATCGACCCGCTCACCCACGAGAAGCACATCGAGCGAACTCTCGCGGGATGCGTTCATGAGGAAGCCGGAGAGCACGAGCTTGCGAAGCGCGCCAACCGCACGAAACCGCTTGGTGAGATCCGCGTCCGAAAGCGAAAGCGTATCGCGCAAGAACGCCGTGAGTTCAGTGCGATGCGGGTACGTGAGATCGAGCACCCAAAGCAACGCCTTGCGCTTCACGACCACCTCACCGTTCTCACGCGACTTGGGCGGACTCTTGCGTTTGATGATGCCTGCGCGCGCAAGCCACGCAAGCTCTTTGGTGGCGGTGGGCGGGGTCACGCGTGAAATTGCGACCACATCGTCACGCCCGTACGCTCTTGTGGAATTGAACAAGAACAAGCGAAGCAGTTTGACCCGCGCCGGTGAACCGAATAATTTACTGAGATATTCCATTTCGATGTGAGTTCTTCCTTATGCGACCTTGCGCACCGGCATACCTCGCCGCACCACGTAGGCCGTCGGCAAGCATTGTACCGCTCTGCGGCCACACTGAACACTTGACGCGCGTCCACCGTGTGGCAGCCGCAAAAAACCGCACGGCGTGCGGTTTTTTGTGTACCATGTTCTTTGATCGTTACTATTTGAGGTTGACCTTGCCGCCCGCCTCTTCGATCTTCTTCTTGAGCTCCTCCGCTTCGGCCTTGGCGACGTTCTCCTTGAGGACCGACGGGGTGCCGTCGACCATCTCCTTCGCCTCTTTGAGCCCGAGACCCAAGAGCTCCTTCACGACCTTGATGACCGCGATCTTCTGCGCACCACCATCGGCAAGCTCGATCGTGAAAGACGATTTCACCTCCTCTTCCTCGCCACCTGCGGCGGCACCGCTCGGTGCGGCGACCGCGACCGCAGCTGCGGACACGCCGAACTTCTTCTCGAGCACCTTCACGAGCTCATAGAGCTCGAGCACGCTCATACTCTCGACTTGATCAACGAGGGCCTTGAACTTTGCGGGCACCTCGACCGCTTCCCCATTCGCCGCCGCAGGGGCGGTGGTCTCCTCGACCTTTGTTTCTTCGATTTCCGACATAGTGTTCTGAGTTAAAACTGATTGAGTAATTCCGAATGTCCATCGATCGTGCGGGGCGCGGATCTACGCCTCCTCTTTCTTTTTGGCGACCTGGTCGAGCGCCATTACGAACTGCTGGATCGGTGAATTGATGAGCATGACGAACTGTGCGTACAGGGTCTGCCTCGACGGTATGTTCGCAATCTCGCGCATCGCTTCGGCCGACATGTAGGCGCCGTCGAACACGCCGCCGACGATCTGCACCTTCTCCTTCGTACTTTTCACGAACGCGTTGACCTCGCGCGCCGGAGCGACCAGATCATCGCTCCATGCGATTGCAAGCTCACCCTCGAAGGCCGGCTGCTCACCGGTGTACGCACGTCCCGCGAGCGCACGCTTGATGAGCGTCTTCTTCGCGATATAGTAGGACACCCCTTCCTCCTTCAACTTGGCACGCATGGTTTGCGTGTCACCCATCCGCATCGCCTTTTGTCGCACGAACACGACCGTGTTCGCACCCGCAAGCGCGGCGTCCAACTTCGCTGCGACCACTTCTTTCTTTTGTTTGGTAACTGCCATACTGACAAAGAGCCTAATTGGTAATTAGGCACCGAAGCATTGCGTTTCGACCGCGCGCAATGTGAGAGTACCTCGGTTGGAATGTTACGGCTTACGCCCCCAACTGTCTCCGGTGCTATACTGATAGTATACGATAAAATACCGGTCTATGCAATGTGTGCGTGACACCATTGCTGACACCATTGCTCAAGACCCCGCACGCTCTATTGCGAAAAGTCGCCGCGAAATCAACGTGCCCGGGCGCGAGAAAAGACTCAGACAAACACTCAGGAATGGTCCCTCTCGACGAATCAGTGTTGACACATCGGTGTTTTCGAGAGGTGTGAGTGAGTACGTCCAACACTACCTTCGCTCGACCACCCCGCTTGTCGCCTCCGCGGTCTCAAAGTGCCGCACCAAGGCAACGAGTGTAAAGGCCGCGATGAGGATGCCGATGAAGCCCGCGGTGAAGCGGTAGAACGTCCTGTTGAAGAGTCCCTTCATGGGATGAAGTATAGCATGGAGTGCCCACGCATTTCATCCGACCCGCCGAAGCAGTTCCGTTTCGTCGATGACCGCGACCCCCAAGGCACGCGCCTTCTCGACCTTGCTCCCCGGGTCTTCGCCCGCGACCACGAAGCTCGTCTTTTTTGAGACGCTTCCCGCGGGGTGGCCACCCGCACTGCGAATGAGCTCATGCGCTTGTTCGCGCGAAAGGGTTGGGAGCGTGCCGGTGACGACGACCGTTTGTCCCGTGAGCGCTCCTTGCTCCACCGCCCGCTCCCGCACGAGCGTGAGGTATGGCAAAAGCTCGTCGAGTGCGCGTGTATGCACCGGATCGCGAAACCACGCAAGCAGTGAGTCGGCCACCACCTCCCCCACTCCTTCGACCGCACAGAGCTCCTCGCGAGTGGCACCGCGAACACGCCCGATCGTACCAAACGCGCGGGCAAGCGAACGCGCGGTCTCCTCGCCCACTTGGTCAATCGAAAGCGCGAACAACAGGCGCGCAAGCGTGGTCTGTCGCGCGGCCTCGATGCCCGCAAGCAGGTTGCGGATCGCCTTGTCTTTGAAACCCGGCAGACCGTTCAGATCACCCTCGGAGAGGGCAAAGAGGTCGGCATAGGTGGTGAGGAGTCCCTTCTCGAGCAAGAGGTCCACGATCTGGGGCCCGAGCCCATCCACGTCGAGTGCTTTTTTCGATACAAAATGGTGAAAAGTGCGCGCAACGAGCTCAAAGGAGTCTTTCGAAACACAGCGCCATGCGGCCTGACCCGGTATGCGCTCCACCGAACCGTCGCCCCCGCACAGCGGTGTGCGGGTGGGAAAGCGAAAGGGTCGTTCCGCACCGGTGCGCAGCTCGCGCACCACCGACACGATCTCCGGTATCACATCACCCGCCTTTTGCAGAATGACGGTGTCGCCCACTCGTACATCCAAACGCCGGATCTGATCCTCGTTGTGCAGGGTGGCGCGATGCACCACGGAGCCGGCCACGCGGACCGGAGAAAGCACCGCAACCGGCGTGAGCACCCCCGTACGACCGACCTGGAGCACGATACCTTCGACCATCGTGGTCACCTGCTCCGCGGGAAATTTGTAAGCGACACCGAAACGCGGAGCGTTCGCGGTATGACCGAGCGCCCGCTGATGGGCAACCTCGTCCACCTTGATCACCACGCCGTCTATCTCAAACGGAAGCGTGTGCCGCTTGGTGTGCCAGTGTCGATAGAACGCCTCCACCTCGTCGACATCGGTACAGTGCGCGTGGTGCGGGTTCACCTCGAAGCCGAGCCGAGCCAAGAGCGCAAGCTCCCCCTGCTGGGTTGCGGGTGACTTTTCGGTGTGCGCGGCGTGCGGGAAGGAGATCTCGTCGATGTCGTAGAGGAAGCACGAGAGCTTACGCGAAGCGGTCACCTGCGGGTCAAGCTGTCGGAGCGAACCCGCCGCCGCGTTGCGAGTGTTCGCAAAGAGCGGCTCGCCGTTCGCGCGGCGCTCGTCGTTCAACCGCGCAAGCTCGCGCTTGCCGAGCCACGCCTCTCCCACGACCACGCAGTCGACCGGCTCGGCAAGCGTAAGCGGCACGGAGCGGATGGTGCGAAGGTTGGCCGTGATGTCCTCGCCCACGCGGCCGTCGCCACGGGTCGCCCCTTGGATGAACTTCCCCTCACGGTAGGTGAGCACGATCTTCAAGCCGTCGATCTTTTGTTCGACACAGAACGTGGGTGTGGCACCTTGCAGTGGCGTACGCTCGAGCTGTCGCAGAAGCTTTTCGCGCCATTCGCCAAGCTCCTCGAACGAGAACACGTTGTCGAACGACCACTGCCGTGTCGCGTGAGCAACCTTGCGAAATTCCCTGCGCGGCGCACCACCCACCCGCTCGCTCGGACTGTCGGACTTGCGATACTCCGGGTGCGCATGTTCCAGTGCGCGCAGTTCGCGCACGAGTGCGTCGTACGCTTCGTCGGAGAGCTCCGGCGCGTCGAGTACCTGGTAGCGATGCTGATGGTACGCGACGAGCGCTCGCAGTTTTTCGATCCGGTCTTGCACGCCCCGCTTCATATCGTAAGCATACCATGCCCGCGACCGCATCGCCTCAGTCGAAACCGCACACGAAACCATCCCCTGCATGCTCATGATCCCAATAAGCACTCCGCATGGGACCGGAGTAATACCAACCTCAACTCACCGATGACGGAGCCTGTACACCTCTTCGAGAAACCAAGACCGGGCAAGCGCCCAAGGAGCGGTTTCTCAAAAAGGTGACGGGCGGAGTTCCGGATGGTTTCTTACGGATGATATAAGCGGTGTACGCACTGCCGACACTACAGGCCGAAGAGCGAGGCGAGAAGTGTACCGTCCAGACCAAAGAGCGATCCGTAGGTGACGCCCGTGAAGTACACGATCGCCGTACCTGCGACCAAGAACGGACCGAAGGGGATCTCCGAGGTGAGCGTAAGGGGTGTACGGGGCGAGAACGAGCTCTCGACCCGCTCGACGGGCGACGGTGCACACGCATGCTCCTGCGCACCCCCTTCTTCCGAGGTGCTGAGGGTGGGGCTCGCCGTGTCGTGTACAGCGACACACGTTACCGACCCAAGGCCGACAAAACGCTGAACCGCGAGAAGCGCAAGGGCGACGAGCGCTCCGAGCCAAAAGCCGAACATGACCGCCGAGAAGCCGCCGCCGATGCCAAGGAGCCACCCCATGCCCCACGCGAGCTTGGCGTCGCCCAAGCCCATCCACCTCCCGCCTGACACCTTCCACAAGAGATAGAAGGGTGCAAAGAGAAGCGGGCCGGCAAGAAGCGTGTACAGCGCGGGAGCTGTAAACGCTCCCGGTGCCGCGTAGTATGCGAGCGCCTGCGCCGCGAGCGCACAGCCCGCGACGGCATAGGAGAAGCGGTCGGGAATGTAGGTGGTGCGCAGGTCGTACACGCATATGGCGATGAGTCCGGCCCACGCGGCGAAGTGCGCCGCAAAGAGCGCGAGGACCGCGAGCATCGAACGTGGACCCGACGTGGCAAACGCGCCGAAGTCGCACACGCCCGCGCCGCACAGGTGCGTCCCCACCCCGAGAAAAGCGGCGGCGGTGAGCGCTTCGACGAGCGGGTACTGCACCGAGAGCCGCGCACCGCACGTGCGACACTTCCCCCTCAACGCAAGGTACGACAGGAGCGGCACGAGCTCGTACCACGCAAGCGTGCGCCCGCAGTGCATACAGGCCGAGCGCCCGCCACAGCCACGCCCCTCCATGGTGCGCAGTATGAGCACGTTTACGAAGCTCCCGACCGCAAGGCCAAGGGAGAGGAGCGACGCATAGAGTATGGGTGGCATACTACCGAAGGACGGTCGGGATTACTTTCGAGGTGAATTCGTCGAAGAGGTCCTGCAGATCCTCAAAGTTGTCGACATGAAAGTACCTCGCAGTCCCATCATCATTCTTACTTGCTATCTTTTCTCTCAAAAAGACCCCATCGATTTTGTCTGAATCACCAACCCCGATCACGATGATCGTGATGCCCATACGCTTGAGCGCTTCCGCGGTGATGTATGCGTTACATTTGGAGGGGTTGACGCCGTTATTGTCATCAAAACCAAAATTCGAGGGCGTGTATGTAACATCCGAGAGCCCCCGATCGTTACAGAAATAATAGTCGGTGGTTGGTGGCGACGTAATGGTGCAACCGTTCCCCACAGGTACCAATGGGTCTTCGGCAAAGAAGATCGATTCTCCCTTGACTTTTTGAATTGGAGTACCATCACCATAGGGCATGACGCAGGTGACAAGGTCCGACAAGTGCCGAACCAGACCGTTCGGCTGACCGTCGGTGATAAGGACGATGAAGTCGGGAAATTCGTTATCAGGACGATCCTCCGGTGAGGCCTGGCTGGGAAGCGAGGCGAAAGCGCTACTTGGCGATGCAGAAAAGGGATCCATCACCCTTGCGACCGTACCCCACGTAGCCACACGAAGTTCGAACGCACCCGGGGCAAATGAATCTTTTGAAGGATAGAACTTTCCCATGAGCTCCGAGCCAGCGATCGCAAGCCCCAAGGAAAGGTTGGTCTCCGAAGGGGTGGTCGTTATGTTCATGGGTATGTAATCCGCCCCACTAAGTTGGTCAATGAGGGCACCGACCACAGTCTCCTTTTTAGCCAACGTAAGTGAGACGTCCGGTTTACGATAGCTAGCGCAATCCGTGGGAGGGGGTGTTCCGCCGCATTCTCCCGATAAAACCTGCTTCCCGATGTCGGTCGTCTCGGTACCAAAGGTCACATACGACACTTTCGGTGAAGGCAATTCGTCCGCTATCAGGTGGACCGCCTTGCCGACCGCGGTGAGCAATTGACCCCACTCATCACTCGTGGTAACGGAGGATCGATTACCGTCAATACTCCCGGATCGGTCGATGAGGAACACGATATCCGCACCAGTGAACGGGCTCTGCTTCACTGTGTACACCCGCAGGCGCTCGGCGTTGCGCGGGGAGGTATCGCCGACGTTGTAGGCGTGGAGGATGACCTTGCCGTCGAAGATGGTTGTGTCCATAAGATTACGCACCACCTCCACTTCGATGATACCGCCATTCACCGTTTTGACCGTAAACGTGGAGGTTGAGACATTTAGAGCTATATCCTCTTCGTATAACCCATCCTCTTTGTTCCCCACCGGATCCTCCTTGAAGGTATAGGATTTATCAACACAGGTCACACTCATATCCTTATCGAACGAGTTATGCTCGTTCGGCCCGTTTTTGATCCACCACTCCACACAGTTAAACACGTCCTCCGCACCGTAGGAGGACTGCAGCGACTCTTGGTACGACGCGGAAGATTGGAGCACGCGCTTGGCCACGCCCGCAAGCGACGTGGCGGCAAGTACGAGGACGCTACCGACGAGCATCACCACGAGCAGCGACACGCCGCGCGAGGCGCTCCGGTGCGTATGCGTGCGTATGAAAGGATTGTTGTCAGACATATCGGTCATGGGTTTGTTTTGTATAATACCATATCGATCGACACGCTCTCTTCTCGGCCACCGCTGGTGCGCCAATATACCGTGATCGTGTACTTCGCCTCTTCGACGTCTGCTGGGACTGAATCAAGGTCATGCGTGGTGACGGAAACGGTGCGGCGAAAGTAGGATTCGACAAAACCGGAGTGTGCCGCACCTCGAAACGTTGCTCCATTTTGGTACAGAGGACACTGGGGTGCACACAAAGAGTCGAGCTTAACAAGCGTAACATCATCGTGAATAGTGGTCACCCCACAGACCGTTCCACAGTCTGTTGCATCAATGTCTTTGAGCCAAGGTTGGACATTTCCTTCATTAAACATCTTTCTCGCCCGTATCGCCTCGGCGGCGTCGTAGGCGAGGTAGGTCGCCGTCAGACGGTCCGCGGCCGAGTACATCGCCGAACTTGACCGTGCGGTAAGGGAGAGGATGGCGCTCACGAGCATACCGAGTATCCCTATCGCAACGACCGCTTCGAGAAGCACCACTCCGCGGGTGCTGTTTGCCGCACATGCGCAACGATCGGTTTTCCCGCCATACCTCCGCAACATACGTTTCGTTCGGCCAGAGAGCGGGAATTGTGTTACTCTTTTCGATCCATTCATAGCATCGCACTTATTCACCACGCTCCGTGAATTGGACCTGCACACGCACAGAGTTACTCGAGACACTTTGATCGGCTAAATGCCTTGCAGACAAATTAATAAGCACACGGTTGGGCGTAGATGGAGTGTTTGGAAGAGCTAATAACGATAAGTTAGAACTACTTACCTGTACCACTGACGGCATCATTCGCACTTCCGGTCCACTATTGACGCTCTTAAGTATGGACCCTTCAGCTATTCTGTAGTACAAGTCTACAGCATCTATGCCCTCCATGTTCTTTCGCTTCATGCTCCATTTTTTACCACCAGTGGGATCAGTGTTGATAGCAAATGTACCACTCACCTGCGCTTCCCGCGCCATGTCCGCAAGCACGTACGAGAGCG
Organism: Minisyncoccota bacterium; assembly: GCA_041920275.1. Taxonomy (GTDB): domain Bacteria; phylum Patescibacteriota; class Minisyncoccia; order Phycocordibacterales; family UBA12088; genus UBA12088. The sequence continues at coordinate 43,849 of JAYRSE010000022.1, forward strand.
CGTCGGCCACCGCCGCTCGACGCTCCGCCGCCTGTGTGGCCCTGTTCGTGGTGAGGAACGTGTCGAGCACTATCACAAAGGTCACCGACACGATCGCAAACGCGACCAGTGTTTCGACCAGCGTGATCCCCCGCGAAGCGCGGGCATTGACCTCATGGTCCGCACCGACAAGCTCCGTTTCGGTACCCATGTCTCTGTTGCGGTGTTTACTCCACATAGATAAGTCCCGTTGTGTTCACCACCACGCTACGCCTAAAGCCGCTCGCCGTCGTAAGCGTGGTGCTTGCTGTCGTTTTGAAATCACTACCGACTGAGATGGCCGCACCAAGGAGGCCGCGACGGAAATGAATGTGTGCTTCGGTCTCGTTCGCGCCGTCAAGTGACATGCCTCCTATGGTCACCCCCGGCTGCAGGCTGAGCTCGCGCACCTTTCGAGATGCATGAAACTGGTTATCGGCAATAACCGTCGAGCTCGCACCGGCTCCACTGTAAAGTATGATGGTATCCGCAGTGCCGGCTGCTCCATCGGCTTTCTTGATATACACCCCGTAGCCGCAATCGTACTTGTCGACAGTGTCACAGCCACTGTTGGTGACCGCCCTTCCGGTCCTCCCCATGGTCTGTGCTTCACGCAAGAACGATTGTAGCTCGCGCGCCGAGGCCTCGAGCCGCGCCTGGTCGCGTGCGGCTCCCACATTGAGCGAAAACATGCCCCCGAGCGCGGCCAAAAGCGCGATCACGAGCAGAAGTTCGATGAGGGTGAAACCACGTTGTGCGGTAGTGCGAAGCGGCATACGCTTTGTACATTGTACCGCGCACACACCCGTGATACCAAACGGCTTACGCGCGGTGCGGTGGATATGTTCGGTGTGCACCTCCCCCTTCGCAGTGCTCACTGCGTTCGATCTGCGGTGTCTTTTAATACAGACTGATAGTTTTTAAGCAGAAAAACAGCATCTTCTCGCAAATGCGATTTGACCCAGGCTTTGGATTTTTCATCTGGCAAGAGCTCGGCCAAGCCACGCAGAATTTCATTATCTTTTACAGACTCAATAACAGAAATGCAGTCAGCGATATGATCTTTGATGCTTTTGCCAGTTCTTGCTTTAAGCACCTCAACATTGACGTCCCAATTGTTTTTTGCAAAAAACCAAACATCGTAAATGTTGCGCATGGCAAGTAATCGGCGATCGGTTAGAGCGGCGAGTTTGCTGGCAAAGAGATAGTCTTTTTTACCAGCCAACATGGAAATGCCAAGATATTCTTCAAGTTCGTAGTGTTCTTTGATATCAGGCATTAAAATTCTGACATTTATCTCAACTTTGACATTATGATCGGTATCGCCATAAGAAAGTAGGAAGAAAATTGTATTTTGTTTGATGTATTGATCTTTCACTTCGCCGTAGGATTTAAGCATGCCACCGATTTTTTCATAGACCATTTGTTGCGTCGCTTCGTCGCTTGTGAACAAATCAAGATCCAAATCAACGGAGAATCTGGTGAGGCCGTAGAAGAAATAGGCGCAAGTGCCGCCCTTGAATCCAATGAGAGACGATATGGAGGTGTCCGAATAAATATCGCGTAGAATCCGCCCCATTATGAGTTGATGTTTTTCTCTATTGAGCATGTTTTTGATAAATCTTTAATCGCTTTACAAGCTGTTTATTCTCATAGATTTTCACCAGTTCAAAGCACAGCTCCCAATCAATTGCTCGGAGATTGTCGAAGTAAAATTTAGGCGACAAGTAGATGGTGTCCAAGAATGCGCGCTCCGGTGTGGCAATGCTGTACCCCTTTTCTTTTTTTACACCTAGTCCGTTATATAAAATACTATCTTTCAACTTGCGGAAGATGATCGTGTGGCCGTCGATTTTTTTGGTCATGGGATAGGGACCGGCTACGAATGTCGCATCGTGATGCTGGAAAATAATGCCAGTTTCCCGAAGCACCGTCTCAAAGCTGATATAAGATGGAGTATATATACTCCCGGCTAGCTCTTTCAAATCGTATTCCTTGTTTTTAGCAAAAATGCCACGCGATAGGCGGATCAACGATCCTTGTTTTGCATAATATTTAATTTTAGCAAGAAGGTTCAGAGTGTTGGTTTCCTCCCAAATCAGGGCTATGTCCTTGGTGGTCAGGATAGTCTTTGGCGAGGCATAGAGCTTGGCAATTAGATTATCTGTGGCCATGTATAACTTGTTTAATGGAATGGATATATTTCTTACTTTCCATTGTATATTGTTGACATATTCAAGTCACGTGGAAAATTCGGGACGAACTTTTGAGAGAGAATGGGGTGTATCAGGATCACTTGTACCATCTTCAACTAACCAATGGGACACGGAGCCTGTACACCTTTTTGAGAAACTAAGACCGGGCAAGCGCCCTTGGAGCGGTTTCTCAAAGTGTACAGGTGGAGTTCCTGGTGGTTTCTTAGGGATGGTATTATCTGAGCTCGATGGTAAGTCGGACAAATTCGTTCAGAAGTTCAACGACCTGCTTGATTTCACTGATCACGCTGGTTCTGCATTCCAAAAGAGTGGCACAACGCAAAAGCGGACAGTCTTGAAGCTCTGCGTGGAGGGATTCACCATGAGAATCAAAAACTGACGCCCATTTGGACGCCAGTCTTTGATGTATTGATGGACATAAGTGTTCGAGTTCGACCCCCCAAAAGTCTCAGGCAAGACTCGCAAGCCGCCGCGAAAACCCTTGCCGTACCTAAGGTTCTAACATGGATCTGCGGAGGGGGAGGGGTTCGAACCTTACAGGTTCAGTACACCTTGTGGCTCTTTTGGTTCGCTTCGCTCCCAAAACAGCTCACAAGGTCTTCGAATCCGTGCAACGCTTTTCTGCGAAAAGCTGCACCTCCCCCTTCGCAGTGCTCACTGCGTTCGA
>JAYRSE010000023.1:0-27616 GCA_041920275.1 Minisyncoccota bacterium
CGCTATAGCTAATAAGTTCGGTTACCCAACCCCTCCCGTATAGACAGTAAATCGGTTACTCTGCCCGCCATATGAATATGGCAACAAAACATACCGTTCTGCAAGCCAACCTGCAGAAGTGGCTCGCCTGTAAAGATGACCGAGCGAAGCGTGGAGCACTCACCGAAGAATTATCAACGACACTCAAGATGCACAAGAAATCGATCGGACGAGCGATGCGACGTCTGCAATTACGTCCCCAATCAACACCGATACGACCGGGTAGACCACGTGTATACGGCGCCGACGTTGATGCTGCACTCGCACAGATTTGGATGCTCATGGGACATCCCTGCGCCGAACACATGACCCGCGAGGCGATTGATGAACACATCGCGGGATGCATAGAAGAACGAGTGTGGCACTTTGGGAGTACGGTGATCGATAAACTCCTCATGATGCGCGAAGGGAGCAAGAAGGTGCGCATCGCCACATTCAGAGAAAAACGCGGCATGACTCGTGGGAGAATTGCGACCATCTCTTCACCCTTGAAAGGTATGATACCGATACGAAAGAGTCACACGTGGGTCGATCTTCCCACGGGATATCTGCAGACCGACACCGTCGTACACTGTGGTGACCTCCTCACCGGGGATGTGGTGTATAGTGTCGGATGTGTTGATTTTCGGACGTATTGGAGCGAATACACCGCACAATGGAACAAGGGGCAAGAGGCAACGTGTGCGAGTCTCGAAGTACTCACGAGTCGCATGCCGTTTGCGGTTCATGAACTGCATCCTGACACCGGCAACGAATTCATCAACTACCATGTACGGGGGTGGTCCGAGAAGAAGGGATACGATCTCACTCGAAGCGAACCGTATATGAAGAACGACAACATGTGCATTGAGGAACGGAACCATACCATCCCACGTACCGAAGTTGGGTACGCACGTATCGATGACCCAACACTTGTACCGCTTGTCTCAGAGATACTCGAAGTCGCGTGTACCTATCGTAACCACTTCCGCCCCGTCCGTCGCATGGTAAGCAAGGAACGCATCGGATCGAAGTGGAAACGCAGGTATGAAAAAGTTGCGCAGACACCCTACGCGCGTGTGCTTGCGCAAAAAAATGTACCCACGGACGTGAAAGCGAAGCTGTGTACCGAACATGAGAAATTGAATCCGGTGGTATTGAAACGAAAACTTGATACACTGAAAGAGGAGCTTGGAAAGAAGCTTCGCGCGAGACGAATTATTAAGTAATTACTGGTTACGGGTCGGTAACCGAATTATTGACTATACGACGGAGGTTCGGTAACCGTTACTTAATAGCTATCACGCGGCTCCGAAACAAGCTATACTGAAACATATGAACACGCAAGAGCACCGAGGGCGGAAACATCGCCACACGCAAAGGTCGCGCAAACCGTCACCCGTCGAGTCGACCGGCACCATACGAATCAATACGCGAGGGTTCGGCTACATCGCGGCGGCCGGCGGTCCCACCGAAGACATCGAGGTGCCCCCTGAGCTCCTCAACACCGCCCTGCACCTCGACACGGTCACGGTGGTGCCGCACCCGAAACGGCACCAGGGCCGCCTGCGCGGTGAAGTGGTCGAGGTGCAAAAGCGCGCAAAAACCCGCTTTGTGGGAACGATCGAAGAAGAGGACGGCTTCTTCTTCGTGCGCCCCGACGACATGCGAGTGTACGTCGACTTCATACTCGAACGCTCCGACACACCTGTGCCGGTGGGCCAAAAGGTTGCGGTCGACCTCATTCGGTGGTCATCTCCGAAAAAGAACCCTCTCGCCCGTCTTGTTGAAGTGTTGGGGCCGGCTGGAGAACACGAGACCGAAATGCGGAGCATCGTCTCAGGCCAAGGATTCGACTGGCATTTTTCAGAAGATGTGCTCAAGGAATCGGAAAACATACACCAAAACGCGGATTCGTTCTTTGCGACCGAGGTGCCGAAACGCCGTGACTTTCGCACGGTCCCCACCTTTACGATCGATCCCTCCGACGCAAAGGACTTCGACGACGCGATCTCCATACGAGAGCTTCCGAACGGACGCATCGAGATCGGTGTGCACATCGCCGACGTCTCCGCCTATCTGCAGCCGGAAAGCCCCATGGACCGCGAAGCCCAGAAGCGTGGAACGAGCATCTACTTGGTCGACCGCACGATACCCATGCTACCCGAAGTGCTCTCGAACGACCTGTGCTCGCTCGTACCGGAGCGGGATCGCCTTGCCATGAGCGCGGTCTTCGAGATGAGCATCGAGGGCGACGTACACCACGCATGGTACGGCGAGACCGTGATCCACAGCAACCGACGCTTCTCTTACCAACAGGCGCAAGACATACTCACTGCGGGCCGCGGTGAACTGCATCGTGAGCTCCTTACCGCCGACACGATCGCACGCAATCTGCGCGAAGCGCGCTTTCGGAACGGCTCGATCGGGTTCGAGACTGATGAGATCAAGTTCGAACTCGACGAACAGGGTAAGCCGGTGCGTGCATACCGAAAACAACGGCTCGACACCATGCTCATGATCGAAGACCTCATGCTGCTTGCGAATCGCGAGGTCGCAACATGGATGCATGAGGAGATCAAAAAGAAGAAGCGCGGTACCTTCGTGTGGCGCGTGCATGACACCCCGAAAGCGGAACGTATCGAGGATCTTGCCCTCTTTCTCACCGTACTCGGCTACGACCTTCCGCACAAGAACGGCATGGTGACCGCACGCGATCTGAACGCACTCTTCGCACAGGTCGCGGGAAAGCCGGAGCAGGACATGATCGAGACCGCGACCATACGCTCCATGGCAAAGGCCGTGTACAGCACCAAGAACATCGGGCATTTCGGCCTCGCGTTTCCCTTTTACACCCATTTCACCAGTCCCATCAGGCGGTACCCCGACGTCATGGTGCACCGTATCGTGAAAATGCACCTCCGTGGAGCTTCGGCATCCACTCAGGACTTTCCGTGGTACGAACGCCTGTGCACACAGTCGACCGAGCGCGAGATTGCCGCGATGGAAGCGGAGCGCGATTCGATCAAGCTCAAGCAGGTCGAATACATGGCCGGCCGCATCGGCGAATCCTTCGAAGGTGTCATCTCGGGCATCAACGACTGGGGGATCTTCGTCGAAGAGCAAGAGACCATGGCGGAAGGTCTGGTACGCACCCGCGAAATGCGCGACGACTTCTACGAACTCAAAGACCACGGTTTTCGCTTGGTGGGCACCCGTACCGGCAAGACTTACTCGCTCGGCGACAGGGTGAATGTGCGCCTGAAAAAAGTCGACATCGAACAAAAGACCATCGACTGGGAGCTCGTATAGCGAAACGCCCCTCTGGGGGGCGTTTCCGAAACCGAACTGGAGCGTGCGCTATTGTACCTCGATATCGGTTATCACCACCGGCTCGACGGGTCGGTCGGCGGCGCCCGTTTGTGTCTTGGAGATCGCGTCGACCACATCCATACCGAGCGTTACGCGGCCGAACACGGCGTGCTTGTTGTCGAGGAAGTTGTTGTCGACCGTATTGATGAAGAACTGGCTTCCTCCCGTGTTCGGGCCGCTGTTTGCCATAGAGAGCGTACCGCGCACGTTCGTGAGGCCGGGCGCGAACTCATCCTCTATCGCATAGCCGGGGCCGCCGGTTCCCCACCGTGCGGACATGGTGTCGTCCTTCGAGAGCGGGTCGCCGCCTTGGATCATGAACCCGTCGATCACCCGGTGGAACTTGACGCCGTCGTAGAAATCCTTCTGCGCAAGCGCGAGGAAGTTGCCCGCGGTCACAGGGGCCTCTTTGGTAAAGAGCTCGATCGTCACGTCTCCCTTGTTCGTCTTCATGACGACGATCGTGTTTTCTTTTTCTTCGATCATGGGGTTCTTGGTTACTTCTTCGGTATTGATAAGTGGCTCATCTGGCGCCTCAAGCACCGCATCTTCCGCTTCCGCCGCTGCATTGACGTTGGCGGGAGCTGGCTGCGGTGTCGCCTTGGGTGGCGCAGTGAGTTTCGAAAGGCCGAGCAAAAGCATGAGAATGATGGCGACCGCAATACCGATGATATACAGCTGTTTCATAGTGCACTGTGGGGGTATGAACGAATAACCGTGCGAAGCCGCACAGGAGCAGTATACCCGCTTCGCACTTCGAAGGCAAAATACCGGGGCGGGACCTACTTCGCGACCGCCGCGGCCTCGTCGAACTTGACCGAGAGTATCTTGCTCACCCCGTCCATACCCATGGTGATGCCGTACAGGATGCCCGCCCTGCTCATGGTCTCACGGTTGTGGGTAATAAGGATGAGCTGGCTCTTTTTGGAAAGCTCCGAGATCATGTCGCCATAGCGACGGGAATTCGCTTCATCGAGCGCCGCATCGGTCTCGTCGAGTATGATGAAGGGCGGCGGGTTGACCTGACTCATCGCAAAAATGAGCGCGATCGAGGTAAGCGTGCGCTCGCCGCCCGAGAGCATCATGAGCGACTGGATGCGCTTCTTCGGGAGCGACACTTCGATCTCAACACCTTGCTCACCGTCATCTTCCCCCTCCTCGACATCATCGCCCGGCATAAGCTCGTGAAGAAGCACATCCATGATGCCTTTCTTTTTCTTTTCTCCGACCAAGACAAGACTCGCGCTTCCACCACCGAACATGAGCGTAAAGAACTCACTGAACTGCATTCCGATGGCGCGCATCCCCGAATCGAACTTGCTCGCAAGCTCACGATCAAGCTCCGCAAGGAGGTTGCGCAGCGACTCTTCGGACGCGGCAAGGTCGGCAAGCTCGCGCGCAAGAAAATCGTCGCGCTCTTTCGCGTCGCGATACTCTCGGGTGAGATCGTCGACGTTCGCACCACCCATCTCTTCAAGCCGTATCTTCATCTTTTCGAGACCCCGCTTGCGCTCCGTTTGCACCGCGCGATCCTCACCCGGCGCGTCGAGGTCGACCGTCGCCGCCTTCTCATCGCGATACCGCATGATGTCGCGCCCGATGAGCACCGATCCTTCCTGCAGCTCGTTCTTAAAGGCCTCTTCTTCCCGCGTGAGCGTTTCTTCACGCATATCGATCCGCGCGAGCGTACTGCGAAGTTCCGTTTCTTCCTGCATGCACCCATAGAGCTCCCGCTCTTTGTCACGGTCCTGCTCCCTACCCGTCTCGATCATTCGCTCAAGCTCTCTCACTTGCTCTTCGGCTGACCGCATACGCGATTCGGTCTCGCGAATGAGCGCGTCCACTTGGGTGCGCTTTTCCGAGAGTCGCGCAAGCTCGGTCCTGTCGGCGACGTACGCCCCCTTTTCCTCCACTCGATGCCGTTCCACGAACCGACGGAGCAGCTTCTGCGCTTCGAACAGCGCCCGCTTGAGCGCCTCGAGCTGTTCTCCGTTCGGTGCGTGCGCGTGGTCGAGGATGGCGGTAAGTTCGTCCCAAAATTCTTTCGCCGCACGGTACGGGACCGGCTCACCCTCTTCCTGTTCGAATCGTTTTTCTTCCCGCTCGATGCGTCGTTCCTCGAAAGAGATCTCGCCCTCCAGTCTGCCCATCTGCCTCGCAAGTTCTTGCGATTCGTGGCGCAGTGTCGCAAGTGCGGACTCGACCCTGCGCAGGTCGGCATGCTCCGGCGTATCTTGTCGCTTCTTGGCGAGATCTTCCCGAAGATCCGCAATACGCTCGCGCACCACTCGGATCCGCTTCGTCGGTTCTATGCGCTCCGCGCGGACCATTTCGCGCTCGAAGGCCAAATGGTCTTCTTCGGCACGCAGGTACTCTGCGTACTTGTGAATAAGCTCGGTGCGCAGCTCCTGCGCCTTCTCGACCTTCTTGATCTGACGTTCCAAAAACTTTAGGTGTGGCTCGTTTTCCTTGCGCAAGGACTCGACCTGCTTACGGTTCTCTTCGGTACGTGCGAGCTTCTTCAAGCTTTCATCCTTTTTGTACTGGTAGACCCGCAGACCCAATGCGTCCTCGATCATGTGGCGCCGCTCGCGGGGGGTTGCGGTGAGGATGCGATCGGCTTCACCTTGCGAGATCATGTGATGTCCCGACGCGCCCACATTCGCCCCGGCCAAGAGCTCGGTCACGTCCTTCAAACGCACCTTTGATCCGTTCACCAGGTACTCGTTCGTGCCATCGCGAAAGACGACACGCTCGAGCGTCACCTCGTCGAAGTCGACATTGAGCAGGCGTTCGGTGTTGTTGAAGACGACTCTCACCGAAGCGCGGTTGCTGCGCGAAAGTGCGGCGGACCCTCCCCATATGAGATCTTCCCCCCGCTTGCCGCGCATGTTCTTGAATGATTGTTCACCGAGCACGAAGCGGAACGCGTCGGCACAGTTACTCTTGCCGCTCCCGTTCGGTCCGACGATCGCGGTCACCGGCACCGAGAAGTCAAGCTCGCTCTTCCTCCCGAACGATTTGAAACCGACCATCTCGAGCGACTTGAGGTACATACCCGTAGTATACGAGAGATTCGGCATAGAAAAAAGCGGGTTGCACACAGAAAAAGACAAGGAGGCCGGGGCCTCCTTACGTTCAGCTCTTATACCACCGGCTGCAGGTGTGGGGCGAGCTCTTCAAATAGATACATGTGGCTTATCCCCGCAGGATCCCTGAACACCGCCCGTGACGGATCGCCCGGAACGGAGTGCAGGAATGTCCAGAACCCCGGTACACCTTCTTTGCGAAAGGTTTTACCGTGCCGACCTTCGCAGCTTTCCTGCAGCGCCTGTGCCCGGTCTCTGATGTAGTCGGGGACAAAGACGTTTCGCTTCCCCCTCTTCACGCACCGCAACAGGTACTTTCCGTACCTGGCGCGCGCCACGCTGACATCCACCCTGCGTGACGGGGTCCCGGACGACTTTCTCACCACGCATCGCAACATCTTCCTGTGCCGCGCGATGCGTGCCTCTTTGGCGCGCCTCTCTTCAGAGCATCGCTGTCCAAACATCTCCGCTCTGGCCTTCCGAAACTGCGCCATTCGAATCGCATGTCTCGCCCTGCGACTTCTGATCAGGGCCGGGGTGTGCGTCGACCGCTTTTTTGCAGAACGCCGTACCGCGATCTCTTTACCACTACCCGGTCTGGCGTTCTTTTGCCTCGCAACACTTTCCACCTTTGGGTAGTGGGTGGCGTGACATGCCGCATAGTTTGACATCTCCGAATATCTCCTTTGTGTTTGACCTGAACGCATCCTACACAATTCCGACACATACCGCAAATGCGGCCAGGACGTGTGTTCGGACTCCCTCCAAAGCGCATACAGCACACTTCCCGAGTCATCGTACACACCACTCTCAAGCAGTAATGTCATCAACAACTAACCACAGGGAAGACGGTTGCCGGTGCTAGCATCCTACAGGTTGGTTGGATATGGCATAACACTGCCTGACAAGGCATCACCCCGCGTTGCGAGCGGGGTGAACGGATCATTACTTCATGAACGGATCCAGAACATCTAAGATGTATCTGTCGTCATGATACCTCAGGGCGAGACGCCACACTCCCTCACCCAAACCGTGTTTCGAGGGTGAGAAAAGCCACCCATCGTCATGCGGAAAGTAAAGAGTGTATCGTCGTCGGTCATGCTCCCAAACGATGTTCAATTCTCCAGAATACCCCTCCTTTTCCGCGACGGCTCGTGCGATCTTTCTCGCCAGAGCCATTCTTTCTTCCTCGGTACCTACCGGAAGGTTCGGCGTGAAGTGTGCCATGAAAGCCCCCTTGCTTTTGGCGTTTTGTTTGGCGGGATTACCGAATATTTCATAGCATGGAAACACGCGCTCTGCAAGCACCCTGGGCGTCCGTGACCTTTTCCCGCACGAGACTCGCGTTCGATTTGTCACAAAGTCAGCTCGGAAATCCATCATCAACCACACTCCTTGTGCGTCAAGTCGCCACGCAAGTCCATGATCGCCATCGTGAGAGAGATCGAGAGAGAGAATCGAATCCTCATCCATTCCATTACACCAGGTATGCGGAGATGTTGTGTTCAATTGCTCTCGGTTGTTTCGATGTGCGTGGTAAGTCCGGATTCGTTTCCTCTGCTTCTTGTGCGATTGTTTCTATCCCGGGATGAAGATTGTGAATAATCCCACGCACTATAGCCGGTTCGAGTCCCCTGTTTTTGCTAACATGTCTAAGTATGTGTCGATATTCTTTCGGTGAATCAATTGTGATGTAGCTGAGGTCCTCTTGCGCCCACTTATACAGTATGAGTTCCCTTTTTTCTTCTTGAGCCTGTGACTTAACCGCGTCAGGTATGGATTCGTTTATGTCAAGCATTTGTTCAGCTACGAGTTCCACTTTTTGATCAGGGTGTTCTGCAGATATACCATACGCTGTCTGCCAAAAGTCTTCGACCGTTGCTATGTTCGTGTCTTTAATTTTCCTTTCAATTACCGCGTAAGGATGCTCATCTTCTAATGACATAACCATTTCTTTTCGGACCCCCTTTTCATTACCCATGTTGTGAATTAATTAATTGTAATGCACTACTCTGCAACTACTGTTGTCTTTCTTCAAAAGGAGTACATCGTTCCAACCTGTATATCAAGCAAGACTTGCGCACCCACCACAAACAAGCGGAATATTGAGGGCGGTTTTTGCCACTCCAATTACTGAAGAATGCTTGTATTAATTACGGTATTTATATGTCGCCGCACAGGCGGTTTGGGGGATATTTGGGGATACCATTTCTTCGACTTTCCCATTCCTCGCAGGTTCTCTCCACTCATTGGGTCTTTCGCTTCGTTCCCACGTAAGTCCTCAATGGGTCTTGCGGACGCGCTTACGCCACGTCCGCACCTCGCGATTTGGGAGGCATTTCATTTTTCATGCCCTGATCGCTCCTTTGCACCCTTGGCATAAATAAATTGTATCATAAATGGTGGCTGACCCCATTTCCCCCAATACTTAGGGGGAATGTCAAAACATATTTTGTGATGCCCACTTCCCGCTCTCTTGTAAGGTAGATTGGTGCTCGCGACAAAATACTAGTATTAATTACGGTACTAATTACAGTATTTATGTCGAGGTACGAACAAACGGGGTTCGACCCCGTTCGTTCCTAGAGTGTTCCGACCGGATCGCGCTAACTGATCTCGCACGTACCCCCCGCACACGCAAGCTCCTTCGCCAGCTCGGTCTCGTCGCGCAGTTCGTACGCCACGATCTTGCTGTAGTCGATGTTCTTGAACTTCTCGGCAAGCTTTTCGTAGGTCGCCTTATCGATCGCTTCGTAGGGGGCCAAACGGTAGCTGTGGTTGCTACGCGGGAGGAAGGAAAGACCGCCGATGATGTCCCAATGCTCGTAGAGCCAGTTCGCGACCCCCACCCACTCGTCGTCGCCGATCGAAATGGTGACGGAGGGGTTGTGCTCGGTGTAGTTCTCCTTCACCACCTTCCAGTACTCGAGCTGCTCGATCGCGGAGAGGTCATCATTGTACACGCTCGACTTCGGAGAATGCACCGGGAACTCGAGCACGAAGGTATTCGCGTTCTCCTCGGTCTGCCCCACTTCGGGATGGTGCGGCACTCCTTGGTCTTTGAGCATTTTGAAGAGCGAATCGGTCGCACTGATGCGGATACGTCGAATGTAGTACTCACTGTGGCGCGGATGCATGCCCGAGGAACAGTTCACGGTCTGCGACACGGTGCCCGAGGGCTTCACGGCCGTAACGGCGCTCGAAACGGGTATGCCGAACCGCTTCGCGTACTTTTTGTTGGTCGCGATCGCTTCGTCGCGTATCGCGCGGAGCACCTCCGGCTTGCGCGCCTCCGGACTGTCCCATTGGCCGGAAACGGAGACCCCGAGCAGACGCTCGCTTGCGCAGTTCTCCGTCCACTCTTTGGAGAGATAGTTGAAGGAGGTGAGCGAGCTCTGGTAGGTGCCGAGTATCGCCGCGATACGGGCTTTTTTCTTCAGCGTTTCCGCGGTGTCGTTTCTTCGCGCAATCACTTCGGAGAGGTTACAGAACTGCTTGCTTTGCAGAATTATTTCTCCGCAAGGGTTGGTGCCCACGGGCTGCACGATACGGTCGTGCTCGACGATGCCCTGCTTTTCCCACAGGTCAATGCGACGCTTTGGAAGCTGCGCCATCAATCCCCCACGGTTGAAAATGCCCCGCTCCCCCGATCGGCCCTTCATGAGTGCCATCCACTCTTCCATGAACTCTTCACTCGTGGGCTTCACCTCATAGACCGCACTGTTGTTCGCGAGCATGCGGTGCGGGTCGGTATTGTAGAACGCGCCATCCTTGGCGTGGCGGATAAGGTCATCGTCGAGATCGGAGAGCGATATCATCGCACTGCGGCGCACGCCGCCCGACACGATCGCTTCGCCGATCTTGCAGAGTATGTCGTGCGCATCGATGTTGCGCAAGCGCCTGTTCTGGCGGGAAAGTATCTTGGAACGGGAAAAGTCGAGCAGTGAACGCAACGGCTCGGGACCGGACGCCTTGCCACCCATCGTCTTCAGGCGAGCGCCCGCGGGCCGTATCTTCGAGTAGTCGAACTGGATGTCCTTGCCGTCGTACCATGTGCGCATACCGTGCACCAACGCATCCGCCCAGCCCTCTTTGGAATCCTCGATCACATGGGTCTTGAGCACGATACCGGTCTGCGCTTTGATCTGCGGCAACTGCTCGATGTTCTTGCTTTCCGCCGCAAAGCCGACTCCGCAGCCGGACGCGGAAAGGTACAGTACTTCACCGAAATCCTCGATCTTGGTGGGTGCGATGAAGGAACAGTTGTACGCGACCGCATTGCACCGACGCGCGGGGTCGCCCGCAAACTGCATGAGCCGCATCGATGGCATGGCTTCCTGCTTCAGGATCGCTTCGCGCACCTCCGTGTACTCTTCCTCGGTGAGCTTGTCGGCAAGGTTCTCGCGCATGAAGTTCATGTACCGGTCGACGGTCTCGATCCACGTTTCGCGCCTCCCTTCTGACTCGATCCACCGCGCGTAGGTGCGCAGGTAGACGAACTCGCCCATCGGGTTGCCCTCGAAGTATTTGGAACTCTCTTCGGCGAGCTTGCGTACCCGCTCGGGCACCGCAAGCGCGGTCTTTCGGAAGCGTGCACGCTCTTCACGGTAGAGGATGTAGTGCTTGGCGGTCTTCACGTACTCGGAAAGGATGAGCTGACGCTCGACCTCGTCCTGCACGCCTTCGACGGTGGGGAGAAAGTTCTTGTACTTCTTGGCAATACGCACGATGTCGGCGACCACCTTGTGCGCAACCATCTCGGCCTCCTCGGACGACCCTTCTCCGGTCTGCTCCATGGCAAGCGCGATCGCGCGGACGATCTTGGCGAAGTCGAACGGCACGATGGCACCGTCTCGCTTTTGGATCTGGGGAACGAATTTGCTGTAGTAGGTGCCTTTGTGCACGTCCGCCGCCTTGGCTGGATCATGGACGTCCTCCACTGCCTCGAAGATCCGTTCCAAGGTCGCCGAGACCTCCGGAGTGCCCACGATATCGCCGTCACCCGCCTGCGCTTGTGATGATTTGCTTGCCATAGAATATACAATACGGTTACCGCTGGTAAGGTTTCTCCACGGGGGCGTGAAAGTCTTATTCGCATTGTATCGCACCCGTCCGAACCGACACCTGTGTATAACTTTGCGCAAAACAAAAACGGCCGGAGGTCACTATTTTGTAAAAAAGTAAGACCGTTCCAAGCCGTTTTTTTCGCCTCGTCGCTACAAAACCCGCTTCGAGCCGAGACGTGCGACTACAGGTCGTTGCCGGAGTATGAGAGGTTGAAGCTTTTGTTCACAAGGGGAAAATCGGGCACCACTTCATCAACGACCGTAAGCGGGAACGCTTGCCAGTTCAAGAAAGACGGGTCGCGCACCTTCACTCGTGAAATGACGCCGGACGCATCGGTGCACACCACATGGACCACCTCGCCACGCCACCCTTCGACCGCCATGACGGCGGTGGCATCCTTACCGAAGGTGAGCGCACCATCGCGTACCACGGCCTTCGCCCGAGCTAGCCGTTCCACCGCTTGCTCAATGAGCGCGATCGAGCCGTGCACCTCGTCGACCCGTACATGGAACCGAGCGTATACGTCGCCACCTTCCTTTACGACCGGCACGTACGTGAGCATGTCGTACGCCGCATACGGAAAATCGATACGCGTGTCGCGGCAAACACCGGCCGCACGCGCGGGCACACCCACCACGCCGTACTCGCGAACTTCTTCGGGTGCCAGGTCGCCGGTCGTTATCAAGCGATCGTACAGCGAAATGCGCTCCTCGGCGACGGCGATGACCTCTTTGAAGTCCTTGCGTATGTCCGCAAGATCCTTCACAAGCGCTTGCCATTCATCGTGTGCAACCTCCCTACGCACACCGCCCGGCATGTTCACTCCGCGCAAAAAACGACTACCGGTCAGGCGCTCGTTCCACCGCATGATGCGCTCACGCAAGCGTGCACCGTTCGCCCCACCGAAGGTGAACGCCGTGTCGAGCATGATAAAACCGATGTCGGAGAAATGGTTCGCCATGCGCTCGAGCTCGGCATACACGACCCGCACCAGACGTCCGTACTCGGAAACCTCCGCATGCGCGATCTTTTCGAGTGCGCCGCAAAACGCGAGCGAGTGCGCGAAGGAACTGTCCCCCGAAATGCGCTCGGCAAGCGCGACCTTTCCATCGATCGGCAACGTCTCAAAGAGCTTCTCGATCCCCTTATGCTTCCAGCCAAGGAGCGGGTCGAGCTTCTTGATCCGCTCGCCGAGCACACTGAAACGAAAATGACCGGGCTCGATAATGCCCGCATGCACAGGTCCGACCGGAATCTCGTACACCCCCTCCCCCGCTACGGTGTGAAAATCGTACTCGGTGAGCGGGTCCGCCTTGCCGGACGGCGCACGCAGCTTTGCATCCTTACGCAACGGATAGGTACCCGCACCGAAGCTCACATGCCCCATCGTGGGACGCGGGTCGCGATGTCCCTCGGGCACAAGGCCGAACATGGTCGCCATCTCACGCTCATAGAAGGAGCACTGCATGCGCACGTGGGAAAGCGAGGGAAAAGAGCGGGTCGTATCGAAATACGGCACCAACACCCGCTTCGACGGCAGGTGCCCAAAGAAGTACGAGATACGAAACACCCCAAGATCGCTACGACGGTCACTCGCCACCACGGTGTGGAGCACCAGCTCGTCGCTCGAAAGGCATGCGGTCAAGGTCGGCAAAAAGGACGCTGCGGTGAGCGGGAACCGTGTGAGCGCACCCTCGTGCTCCTCCCGCGCACCTGCGGGTATGAACGGTTTGAAAACGGTAGTGTGTGCCATACGGTTCATCGGTTATCGCTCTGGTGTATATGTCGAAGCGGCGTCTGCGACCAGCTCCGCCAGGGGCGCGGGCAGATGCACTCCAAGGTACAGTGCCGTCGTGAGCAACAGCAGTATCGGAAATACCGTGCGCCACCCGCGCTCACCACGCACGATGGCACCCCCTTCCGGCGCATGCGCGGGCGGTGTCCCGAAGAGCATCGCGGAAGTGTGGATGAGGTACCCCGCGAACACGAGCGTGACCGCAAGGAGCAGTGCGCCAACGACACCCGGATGTTCTGTCGCACTCGAAAGGATGCCGAGCTTCGTCATGAACGTTCCGAACGGCGGCATGCCGACAACCGCAACGACACCGAGGAAGAAAAGCGGTGCGGTCCACGGGAGCGTCCGCAGCATACCGCGTATGTTCTCGATCTTGCCCGAACCATACGATAGGAAAAGATTGCCGGAAGCGAGGAAGAGCGCCGACTTCACGAGCGCATGGTACAGCATGTGCAGTACCGTGTACCACACCGCGATCCCCCCGAGCCCGAAACCGATCGCGCACAACCCCATGTTCTCGATACTCGAGTACGCGAGCATGCGCTTGTAGCGACTCTGCACCAAGAGCATGAAGCCCATAACGACGATCGAGAGCACGCCGAACACGAGGAGCAGTGCGCCGGTCCACCACGGGCCGATCGCCGCATCGACCGCTACCTTGTAACGCACGATGGCGAAGATGGCCGCATTCAAGAGTACTCCCGAAAGGAGCGCACTGATCGGTGCGGGAGCTTTTCCGTGCGCATCGGGCAGCCAGGTGTGCATGGGTACGAGACCGGCTTTGGTGCCATAGCCGACCAGAATGCAGATGAACGCGACCTTGAGCGCGAGCGGGTCCATGGTGGATGCCGCGGCTGCAAGGTCGTTCCACGACAAGAACCCTGTGGATGAACCGGCCGCTGAAAGCATGGTAAGCGTACCGAAAAAGCCGATGAGCAGACCGACGCTGTTCACGACCAGGTACTTCCACCCCGCCTCGAGCGAGCTGCTCTTTTTGTAGAAGCTCACCAAGAACACGGTGGCGAGCGTGGTCGCCTCGATCGCGACCCATGCGATGATCGGGTAGCGCGTCATGACCGAGAGGAGCATCGCGAATATGAAGAGATGAAAGAGCGCCCAGAACTGCACCGTGCGTCTCGCACTCACGATCCCCTTCTCACGTTCGACCCGCAGATACCCGACCGAGTAGATCGCGGCGGCGGACCCGACGAAGGTGATGCAAAGCGTGAGCAGCATGCCGAACGCATCGGGACTAAGCAGGCCCGCATGCTCCCACGTGTGCACACCGTGCAAAAAACCATACCCCGCAAACAGGAAAGCAAGCACACTACCGGCGACACCGATCATTTCGACCGCACGCAAACGACGCGACGTGCATGCAATGGTCAGTGCCGCCGCAACAAGCGGGATCGCAATGAGTGTGTGGAGTAGTGTCATAGGTGTGTGGGTGATCCTTCACGCTCGGACAGGTGGGTCATCTTCGAGATGTCGAGACCGCCGAGCCGTTGATGCACCAGGGTCATGAAGAAGGTCGTGGTGAACACCAGCACCAGCGTTTCGAGCATGATCGCAAGTTCAAGCGCGAGAGTTTGATGGAGACCTGCGCGAGATGCGACGAAGACCACCCAGTTCTCAAGCGCAAGCAGAGCGACCGCCTGCGAGAGGGCACCTTTTCGATTGATCGCAAGGAAGAGTGCCGCAAGGATGCCGGCGAGGTGGAGCGGCGCGTACCCCAACACCGTCGACGATGTCATGAACATCGCTCCGGGTGCCGACACGCGCACGACCGAGATCGCAAGCACGGCGATCCCCACCAATACCGAAAGCGTCCACGGGGTGTCCAGGTACGTGTCGGAGACGAAACGAGCATCGAGTCGTCGCGTGACTCGTAGGTAAAGCATAGGCACCAGCACCGCCTTTACCGCAACGGTCATGCCCGCCACGACCCACAGGAGCGGGTCGGAAGCATCAAGTGCGGCAAGCAGGAAGAAAGACGCCACGAAGAGCGACTGGGCAACGTACGCGCCCAATAACAACGAGGTCTTATGTACGGTGTGCATGAAGAACATGAGAAGGAACATTCCCACATCCAGCAGAGCGACGATAGAAAGTGCGATGGGTGTCATGATGTCGTTATGAACCGGTTACGAGCGCAAGGGCAACGGCGCCGATCAGCAGAGCGGTGAACAAGAGGCGCGGGATGCGAAAGATGCGCAACTTGGCAAAGACCGACTCGACCGTGGCGATACTAAACGCGATCACCGCGCACTTCACCGCAAAAACAAAGAGCGCGATACCGAGGGTCACAAGGTCGCTCGGGACAGCGGGATCGACCGCGCCCCACGGCACGAAGACCGACGCGGCAACCGAAACAAAGACCATGAGCTTGAGCCAACTCGCCCACTCCATAAGTGCAAGCCGTTTCCCGGAGTACTCGAGGATCATGGCCTCATGCACCATGGTGAGCTCGAGATGGGTCGACGGGTTGTCGACCGGTATCCGCATGTTCTCGGCAAGCAAAGCGACGAAGTACGCGATCCCCGCAACGACGACCGGCAAGAGCTGCGCGTACGATGCGTCACGCACGACCTCGGCGATGTCGCCGAAGTTCGTCGATCCCGCAAGCAGTGCGAGCGGCAAAAGCGAGAACAGAAGCACTCCTTCCGCGATCGCGGCAAAGGTCATCTCGCGACTTGAACCGAAACCCCCGAACGAGCTACCCGCATCGATGCCGGCAAGCGCCAGGAAAAAGGCGCAAAGCGCGAACGCGTATACGAATACGAACAAGTTACCGAGCACGCCGGTGTCCCCCACGCCGAGAAGCGGCACACCGCCCGCAACGGCAAGAGACACGCCGAAGATGAGGTACGGCGCAACACTGAACACCCACGACGCATCTTCAGGCAACACCTCGTCCTTGGTGAACAGTTTACGCAGATCGAGGTACGGCTGGAACACACTCGCCCCTTCCCGACCCTGGTACCGCGCCTTCATCGCGCGGATCACACCGACGAAGAGCGGAGCGCATGCCGCAAGGATGATCGATCGTACAAAATACAAGAGGGTAAGTTCCATAGGTTTCTACAGAGCGAAAAGAAACAGTGCCGAAAGCGTACCAAGCATGTACAGCAGATACAGGTTCACGTTGCCGGATTGCAGGAAGCGCACCATGCGTGCGCAAAATGCGGCGACACGCTCGATAGGTGCGTAGAGATAGGTGCGCCATACATCGACCGCATGCACCTCGAGCGATTCTCGCAACACCCCATGCTCCGACACGGTACGCTCGGATCGTTCCACTGTCGGCACCATCCTGCGGAAGACCACCATGAGTGTCCGCGCGAACGCGGTCGAGGTAATTTCCGCTCGCTCCTCACCACCCGCAAACGCACTCCGCTCCATGGGTGCGCCACACGCCCACACGCGCCCGATCGTTTCTTTGCGAGAAGCGATAGCATGAACCGCAAGGTACGCGACCGACACGAACAACACGAGTACGAGAAAGAGCTCGGAGAATGGGATCATGGACACACGCTCCGTCATAATGGCATGCCCTTCCCGCACGAACACGATCGACGACTCGTCACCGAAGAATCCGGCAACCCCTCGCATGATCGTTTCGATCACCCGCGATGCGTAGATGCCGAGAAGTACCGTAAGGAGTGCGAGTGCGCCCATGCCGACCACCATCGAAGCGGGCTCGCGCTTCTCGCTCGTTTTGGGTACGTTGGCACGTGGCCGCGCAAGAAACGTGGTGCCGACCGCCTTTACGAAGCATGCTGCGGCAAGTCCGGAGGTGATGGCAAGGAAGCCGATCGCAGCAACAAAGAGCGCCTTGAGATATAACGTGCTTGTTGCGGCGCCCGCAAGCAACGCCTGGAACGTGAGCCATTCGCTCGCAAACCCGTTCAAGGGCGGTAGGCCGGAAATGGCGAGTGAACCGAGCAGAAACAAGAACGTGGTCGCGGGCAAGATCCGTATCAATCCGCCGTACCGTTCCATGTTGCGCGTATGCGTGGTCTGCACGACCGAACCCGCACCCATGAATAATAGACCTTTGAAGACGGCGTGGTTCAAGGAATGGAAGAGCGCGGCGGCAAGTGCGGCCAATGCGAGCATATCGTTGCCCGCACCGGCCGCCACGGCGGCGCATCCGACACCAAGCAGAATGATGCCGATGTTCTCGACGCTGTGGTATGCGAGCAGCCGTTTCAGATCGTGTTCCGAGAGCGCATACAAGACCCCGAGGAGCGCCGAACAGGCGCCGAGCGCGAGGATGACCACCCCCCACCACAATTCGGCCGGAAGCCCGAGAAGGTCGAAGAAGAACCGAACGATCATGAAGATCGCCACCTTGAGCATCACTCCGGAAAGGAGTGCGGACACGTGGCTCGGTGCGGCGGGGTGCGCTTCGGGGAGCCACACGTGGAGCGGCACGATGCCGGCCTTGAGACCGAGACCCGCAAGTGCGGTGGCGAGCACCGTGTGGCGAACGAGGGACGGCCATGACTCGAGATCGCGCCACGCGGCGAAATCGAGGGAACCGGCGTGCCATCCCGCAAGCAAGATCGCGAATGTAAGGAACGCGGTACCCACCTGTGTCATGAGAAGATAGATGAGACCGGCACGGACGTTCGTCGCTTCGTGGTGCTCATGCACGATGAGGAAGTACGAGGTGAGCGACATGATCTCCCACGCGATCAAGAAGAAGATGCCGTTGTCAGCCGCAACGACGGTGTAGAGACTTGCGATGAACACCGTATAGAAGAAACCGAACACTTCGGGACGAATGGCGCGTTCACGCAGCACGTATCCGTACCCGTAGATCGATGCGGCGATCGCCCCGATCGATATGATGAGCATGAACCACGCCGAAAGCCCGTCGATCCGAAACGAGTACGCGAGGAACGGGAACGGTGAGGCATTGGATGCCGAAAGGACCGTGCCGGAAAGGAGCACACCGGCCGAACACACCGCACCGAGGACACCCGCCACAAGCCCCGCCCCATGCGAGACCGCGTTTGCGAAGCGACGCGCACGAAATGCGATCGCACCGAGCGAGAGCAGTCCGCCACACACAAGAACGGCGAGAACACTGTACAGCTGGGTGATGGTGAGCTGGTCGAGCATGGTAGACCTATACTGAGATGCCGGTGCGCTTTTCTCCTTCTTTCCTCAAAATAGACAGAAGCGCGACCACGATCTCGCCGGGACTCGGCGGATCGCCCGGTATCTCATAGTCGACCGGTATGACCTCGCGCAAACTATTGTGGATCGCATAGCTCCCCCGAAACACGCCGCCATTGATGGCGCCATCGCCGACCGCAACCACGATACGCGGGGTCGGGGTCGCTTCGTACGTGCGACGGACCGCCTCCGCCATATTCCGCGAGACGGGGCCCGTGACCATGAGCATGTCCGCATGGCGTGGAGACGCGACGAAATGTACACCGAAACGCTCGACATCGTAGTATCCGTTCGTCAATGCGTTCAACTCCTGCTCTTCGGCATTGCTCGAACCGGCATCCACCTCGCGGATCGCAAGTGATCCGGCGAACACCTTGCGCACTTCCTCGGCAAGCTCTTTGCCGACCGTTTCGAACGTGCTCGGATACGTCGCAAAAAGATCGGACGGTGGAACGACCGTCCGTGGCGTTGTCATGATCTTTTTCAGCATTTGGTACATGCACGTTCCGCGCACCATCGAGATCGACATGGCACACGCGACACATCATATGCCTTCTTACCTCCATGTCAATCACGTTACACACAATGACGAACACTTTGACCGTTCGGTCGAACCGGCGTATAACGGTACCCGGTCTCAACGTACATTCACACAACCGGAGAATAAACCATGCTAAACCATGCGCACCCGATCGTCGAAGCGGTACTCGATCGGAACGCTTCACGGGTGATCAAGCACTTCGAAGAACGCCATCTGCGACGCGCATATCTTGCGGAACATCCGTTCCACTACATATACATCGGCTGCATGGATGGCAGGGCGAGCCACCTGCCCCACGCGCTCGGCATCCCGATCGGATGCGCCGAACTCTTCCAGACCGCAGGTGCGATGTTCGACGTCGGATGGAAGTACTTCTCGAACCTGCTCACCGAATCGGTCGCATTCGGTCTTCGGAAGGGCCGTGAGGTCATCATACTGGTGTCAAGTCATTTTTCAGGCCGGTACCCCGACCATGGCTGCCGCGCGTTTGCGAACGACCGCGAGGCGGCACACGGGTACGCGCTCCGTCTCGCACAGAACATCGCGTACGTGCTCGAACCGTACGGTCGTGGTATACAAGTGCTCCCGATCGAGTTCGACACCGACGACGATTCGATCATCCTTCACGGTGACTTCGGTTCGATGGACACCTCACGCTTCCTTACGAACGAACACGGCATGGAGCACGCGCTCGACACCTGTTTCTCGTTTCCCGCAAGGTCTCGTATTCGCGCGGAACTCGTTTCGCTCGTACGACACAACATCGATCATGTGCGTGCGGTGCTTCGAAACGGACGCGACCATCGTGCCTGCGCGCACGGGGAAAAAGTGCTCTTTCTCGGAAGGGGCGCGGGAACGTGGCTCAATCCCGAACGAAACTCCGGCATCATCCTGTTTCCCGAAGGCGAGCGACTTTCAGAATACGTGTTGATCGCCGGAAAAATACTCGCGAGTAACATGCGGAATGATTCTGTTCTGCGGGAACACGGCGCGGTCGTGATGCCATGTTCAGCATACGGCGATCGCCGCAATCAACGGATCGCGGAAGTGCGTGCGCGGTCGTACGCGCGCACGATCGAAACACTTTTCAAGCAACGAATGCCGGAATTTCGATACATCTTGTTCCCCGCGACCGTTGACCTTACCACCTGGCAACTCTCCGCGATCACGTAAGAACTTGCGTACGCAACACCCCGCATACTCTGCGGGGTGTTACTTGATGCGCTATCAAAGACGAAGGATGTGAACTGTTCGGCCACACAATGTCTGCCGCACCCCGTTCAGCCATGGAACGCGATCGGACTTCCGACCAATGAAGTGTGGACCACCGTATCGGGTTCGCTCTTCGCGAAGACGTGGCGAGCGGGTTACCCCCACCGCGCGAACTCCGCGCCGTCGCCGAGCGATTCTTCGATACGCAAAAGCTCGTTGTACTTCGCCACACGGTCGGTCCTGCTCATGCTTCCGGTCTTGATCTGTCCGGTCGCAAGCCCGACCGCCAAGTGTGCGATCGTGGTATCTTCGGTCTCACCGCTTCGATGTGACATGACCGCGGTAAAACCCGCTTCATGTGCCGTATCGACCGCATCCACGGTCTCGGTGAGCGTACCGATCTGGTTCACCTTGATGAGTATCGCGTTTGCGGCCTTTTCTTCGATCGCTCGCTTCAGGAACGAGACGTTCGTTACCAACAGGTCATCCCCAACCAACTGGACCACCTCCCCCATACGACCGGTCATGTTTTTCCACCCCTCCCAATCCGACTCGGCAAGCCCGTCCTCGATCGAGATGAGCGGGAACTCGTGCACCAACGTGCCGTACAAGTCGATCAGGCCTTCCGAGTCCAGTGTGCGATCTTCGGTCGCAAGCTCGTACCTGCCTTCATCGTTCTGAAATTCGCTCGCGGCGGCATCGATCGCAAACGCGATATCGTCGCCCACACGGTACCCCGCTCCTTCGACCGCACGCACCAAAAGTTCGAGCGCCTCCCGGTTACCGTTTCGTACTCGGGGTGCGAAACCACCCTCATCGCCCACGGTCGTCCCATACCCTTCTTCCTTCAGTACACCCCTCAGGGCATGGAACACTTCCGCGGACATGCGCACCGCATCACTGAACGTACCCGCCCCCACAGGCAGGATCATAAACTCCTGGATATCGGTCGAGTTTGCCGCATGTTGCCCGCCGTTTATGAGATTGCACAAGGGAATGGGCAGAAGCGGTGTGCGTTCGATGCGTGAGAGACCGCTCACATACTCATAGAGAAACTGCCCGCGTGAAAGCGCTTCCGCTTTTGCCGCCGCAAGCGACACCGCAAGAATAGCGTTCGCCCCGAGCCGGGACTTGTTCTCGGTCCCGTCAAGTTCGATCATCACCCGGTCGAGCGCTCCCTGCGCACCTGCGTCCATACCCACCAGCGCCTCCGCGATCTCACCCTTCACATGTCCGACGGCTTTTCTCACCCCCTTGCCGCCGTACGCATCTTCGCCGTCACGCAGCTCGTGCGCTTCATGGGTCCCGGTCGAGGCACCCGACGGCACCGCCGCACGACCCATCGATCCATCTTCAAGGAAAACATCCGCTTCAACGGTGGGGTTGCCGCGACTATCGAGTATCTGACGAGCGGTGATGGATGTGATGGTGGACATGGTGAATGTATACTAGAAATAAATTGTTGCACGAGAGCAGTATGCACGCTCGCGAGGGGTTCTTGGTAGGTTGACTACCAAGACCTCACATGCTATATTTTTTTCAGGTATAGAAAACACCGGCACGTCACGTGTCGGTGTTTTCTTTTACTCCATTTCGTATCCCTATTTACCTTCCGCCTCCGCGATCTTCGGCAACGTCTTGATGACCGTATCCGGAGTGAACGAGAGACTCTCGATACCCAAGCCCACCAGGAACTGTGCGAACTCCGGAAAGTCGCTCGGCGCTTGACCGCAGATGCCGATGTACTTACCGCGTTTCTTACATGCCTCCACTGCGGGCTTGATCATGCGCTTCACCGCTTCGTTGTTCTCGTTCGCGATGTGTGCGATCACACTGTTGTCGCGATCCATGCCGAGCACAAGCTGGGTGAGGTCGTTTGAACCGATCGAGAAACCGTCGAACCGATCCAGGAACTCCTCGGCCAAAAGCACGTTCGCGGGTATCTCGCACATCACGTATATCTTGGTTCCCTTTTCACGATCGAGCCCGTACTCTTTCATGACCGCAAGCACTTGGTCGGCCTCTTCAAGCGTGCGGCAGAATGGCACCATGGGGATCACGTTTTCGAGTCCGAGCTCTTCACGCACCTTACGTATCGCCTCGCACTCGAGCCCGAACGCCACTTTGAACTTTTCGTCATAGTACCGCGAGGTACCGCGCCACCCGATCATCGGGTTCTCTTCTTCCGGTTCGTAGAGGTACCCGCCCAAAAGTGTCCGGTACTCATTGGTCTTGAAATCGCTGAAGCGAACGATCACGTCGTGCGGGTGGAACGCTGCGGCTATCTTCGCGATACCTTCTGCAAGCTCATCGACGTAGTACCGGGTCTTGTCGGCATAGCCCTTGGTGAGCTCGTCGATCGCACGCACAAGCTCGATCTTGTCCGCCTGCCCTTCACCCGCATACCACTTAAGCTTGTCGTACTCGACAAGTGCATTGGGGTGCACACGGATGTGACTCATAATGATGAACTCCAGGCGACCGAGCCCGACCCCCTGCACCGGAAGGTACGTGTTCTTGAAGGCCTCTTCGGGAGAACCAACGTTCACCATGACCTTGGTACGAAGTTTCGGGAGATTGTCCAAACGATGCTCGACCACCTCGAAGTCGAGGATGCCCGCGCGCACCACGCCGTCCTTGCTCGAACAGTCGACCGTGATCTCTCGTCCGTTCGAAAGCACACGCGTCGCATCGCCGGTACCCACGATGCAGGGGATGCCGAGCTCGCGCGAAACGATCGCCGCGTGACTCGTGCGCCCGCCTTTGTCGGTCACGATCGCGCTCGCGATCTTCATGATCGGTTCCCAGTCCGGATCGGTGATCTCAGTGACCAGTATCTCGCCTTTTTGGAACTCATGGATGTTCTTCACGTCTTGGATGACACGAACCCTGCCGGTCGCTATCTTGGTGCCGACCGCGGTACCCTTGGTGAGCACCTCGCCGGAACCCCGCAGGATATGCTCGACGAACACGTTCTTATCACGGGTCGACACGACCGTCTCCGGCCGTGCTTGCACAATGTACAACTCGTTCGTTTTGCCGTCCTTCGCCCATTCCATATCCATCGGCTGGTATCGACCATGCTTTTGACTGAAATGTTTTTCTATTTGGAGTGCGTAGCGCGCAAGCGTGGTGACCTCGGCGTCCGTAAGGCACAAGCGATCACGGTCCTCCTGCGAGACATCAACGATCAAACCGCCCTTTTCGCCGTAAATCATCTTCACTTCCTTGGGGCCGATGTCGCGAGCAATGACCGCTTGCACACCTTTTTCGAGAGACGGCTTGAACACGGTAAAGCTGTCCGGGGTGACCTTCCCCTGCACCACCATCTCGCCCAAACCGTACGAGCCATCGATGATGACCACCTTGTCGAAGCCGGTCTCGGTGTCGATCGAGAACATGACCCCGCTCGTGCCCATGTCGGAACGCACCATTTTCTGGACGCCGACCGAAAGTGCGGCATCGGTGTGCGAGAATCCCTTGTCGGCACGATAGCTGATCGCGCGATCGGTGAAGAGCGATGCGATGCACTTCTTTGTTGCCTCGATGACGTCGTCGACTCCGACGACGTTCAGATATGTTTCCTGCTGACCCGCAAAGGATGCACCGGGCAGGTCTTCCGCGGTCGCACTGCTGCGCACCGCCACGTCCTCGGCCCCCTCAAGGTCCACCAGATCCTTGTACGCGGTCGCGACGGCGGTCTTGAGGTCGGCGGGCAGCTGTTCGGCGAGTATCATTTCGCGTACGGCCTTGCCGCGCACCTGCAACTCACGCACATCATGCGTATCGAGCCCTGCGAGCGTATCATTGATGCGTCCTCGGAGGTTGGCGGCATCAAGAAAATAGTTGTACGCATCGGCGGTGACCGCAAAACCGTTCGGCACTCGCACGCCGAGCGGCAACAGTTCACGCACCATCTCACCGAGCGCAGCGTTCTTCCCTCCGACCTTTGATACGTCCCCTATGGTAAGGTCTTTGTACCAGATGATGAGCGGGCCATGCGAGTTCGACATACTATGCATTTGTTAAAGTGATAATGAACGCATCGGGACGCTACCCATCCGCGCTCTTTATGCCGATGATAAGATCGGCGACATTTGCTCCAGTATACCCCGTGAGCACACCCTGCCGTAAGGTGTGGAAAAAGGTGTACGCGTCGTTCTCACGCAGATACGCTTCCGGTGACGCGCCCGCCGCAAGCGCAAGGTCGCGGGTGACATGGTCGGCCACACCACCCGCATGGTCGGAGTTGTCTCTACCGTCCGAAGCGAGCGAAAGCACCAGCTCGTCGTTCGCAAGCAACGGCAATGCACCGAGCGAGAGTTCCTGGTTGCGGCCACCGGTACCCGAGCCCGTAACGGTCACGGTCGTTTCGCCACCGTAGAGCAGCACGGTACCTCGGTGCACCGCATGGAGCTCGTACGCGAGCATACTCCCGATCTCGCGCGCTTCACCTTCAACACAGGTGTCTCGCACGAGCACCCGGTATCCCAGACCCGTAGCGTGTTCGCGCATGGCGTCAAGCGCGGTCTCGTTGGTGAGTATGAGCTCGTTGCGCACCCGCGCAAAGAGAGCCGCGTCCTTCGGTGTTTCGAAAAGGTACTCCTCTTTGAAGCCGCACCGTTCCCCGAAGTACGTGCGGTAGATCGATCGCGCATCGTCAAGTGTGCTCATGTCGAGCACGGTGGGACCGCTCGCGATAGTACTTACATCATTACCCGGCACGTCGGAAAAGATGAGTGCGACCACTTCGGCCGGATGTGCTGCTGCAGCCAAGCGTCCGCCGCGCGCAAGCGAGAGATGCTTACGAATGATATTGAGATCGCGAATGTTCGCCCCGTTGCCGAACAGGTGTCGAATGAGGGTCGCCTCTTCGGCGGGTGTATGTGTTTCGGGTTGGCACAGCAGTGCGGAAGCGCCGCCCGAGATGACCATGAGCACCAGATCGTTCTCGCCCGCCTTCTCTGCCATCTCAAGGAGTGTACGGGTATGTGCGACGTTCTGTGCGGATGGGTACGGGTGCGTGCCCGCAAGTACGCGCATACCCGGCACCTCTCCTTCACGAACATCAAGAAGGACGCCTTCGGTCAAACGATCTCCGAGTGCTGTAGCGAGCGGTGCGGCGGCATCGAGCGCACACTTCCCGACCCCGAGGACATACACCCGCTCGTACCGAGCAAGGTCGTAGTGCGTACCGCAGATGGAAAGATCGGTGCCGACGCGAACGACCGAACGGGTAATGACCCGCTCCGTTCGTATGGCATCGAGGCCGGCGTTCGCTATCGCAAGAAGATCGGCGCGCGCGGTGCTCGTCGCAAGTTCGGCAGTGTTTTGAATGACCTGTTGCATACGCGTGACCAAGCTCTCTGTGAGCGTACACGAATCAACGGCGAATGAGACACCGTGTGTTCAGTATAGCACCACCCGGTCGTGGAACAGCTCGCGCTGTACACACCCGACCTTTTCGGACCGCCTCACCCCGTGTACAATGGTGCGATGCGCAGGACACGTCCCATACCCGAGGATTCCATACGCGTCGGCCGCGCAAGCGCCGGCCTCGGTCTTTTTGCGACCACGCTCATCGAACCCGGCATGTTCATCGAGTACGTGGGCAAACTCATCCCCACTCCCGAGGCGAACAAAATGACCGGCGCGCGGTACCTCTTTGAACTGAATTCACGCTGGACCATAAACGGGAGCGAACGATCGAATTTGGCACGCTACATCAACTACTCGTGCGACCCGAACTGCGAATCGACTCAGACCGGCAACCGCATATTCATCAAAGCCATACGACACATACTGCCGGGAGAAGAGCTGACCTACGATTACGGGGACGAGTATGTCGACGAGTTCATCAAGCCGTACGGGTGCAAGTGTGCGGTGTGCGTACCCCAACGCGCGAACAAGTAATCCTCTGCTCCTGC
Source organism: Minisyncoccota bacterium (assembly GCA_041920275.1). GTDB lineage: Bacteria > Patescibacteriota > Minisyncoccia > Phycocordibacterales > UBA12088 > UBA12088. Next base: position 26,209 of record JAYRSE010000023.1, read on the forward strand.
GCCGACAATGGGGTGTCTTCGATATGCACTCCGGTGTCGGTTATGCAGGTACCGACCGTGTTACCTGCTCACTCCCTTCGCACACCCTTGTCGAGGCAAGCCGTGGCAGAGCCGATATGTTTCGACGAGAGGCTCGGGCAAACGCCCCGAAGTGATCTCTCGACGTGTGAGCAGGTGTCGAATATGCTGACCCGCCTACAGATCCACTCGATACACGTGTTCGGTGAATCCAGAACAATCGAAGGCGTTCGGGCCTTTGAGTTTCGGCCATATGTCAGTATACGGCTTGCCAATTTGTTCACGAGCGACCTGCACCGCAAGGTCGTATGGCGCACCGTGCGCAACAGAGAGAACAGTCAGCGATATAAATGACAGCAGTAAAGGAAGCGCGACTCGCTTGTTGAGTAACATCTACATGTGCTCCATGTTGTCGTGCTTACTCGTAGAACGAGATGCTCTGCACTATATTGTCGTAGTCTGTAACCAGACCTTCCCAACGAGAAAACGACACCTCTATAATATCCGGGCCGTCGCTAATATAGATGTGTTCCCTCTCCGCGTGGAAGAAAGAAACCACGATGCGTACCGCCTCTTTACCACCCAAGAGCATATACTCTTCTTCCAGAGGTTCGGGGGCAAAATGGGTACCAGGATAAAGAGCGAACCACTCGGAAATAGGAAGCATCTCAGAATTTAGGTTGCGGGTACGGGTGATCGTCAATGCGCTTATTTGCGGTGGATCAAAACCAGGTTTCAGTATGTGAAAGGTATTTGAATCATCATCCTCATCTTCAGACACAACCCACCCCGGCGGATACTGCAACGCAAACCCCAATTCCTCACTTAGAAACATCGGCCACACCACCTCCACCCCGATCGGCAGCGGCTCCGCCAAGGTCTTCTTCCCCTGCTTCAGGTGAAGCGTCCCCTCATGGAGACCCAACGGTGCGGTGCTCGTTGCGGACGCCGTCACCGTAACCGTGTAGTTCACACCCTTCTCGACACTCGCAAAACTCGACGGCGACACGCTCACATAGGGTGCGAGTTCCGGCACCACCCACAGACTCACGTTTTTTGCATTCTGTGAGGGGGTGAACGTCACCTCTACAGCCGTACTCTGGCCCGCGCCAACCATAAGGGAGAGCGAGGGCGGTGTCCATGCAATCGTGGGATTCGCCTCCGACTCCGGTGGGTACAGGAGCGCACCCACCCCACCCAACACCAGGAGCACCACCGCCTCGATTCCAAGTAGTACCCGTTTCATCGTCTTTCTCCGACCCCACTCTTGCGTTTGCTCCGGCAGTACCGGCGCGGTTATTTCTTTCAGTTCCATACCCTTCCACTCTACCCCGAAACCCCGCCTATCCCACGCGGGTTATGCACACACGGTATTCGTCACCCACAAGAA
>JAYRSE010000024.1:0-17314 GCA_041920275.1 Minisyncoccota bacterium
CATGCCTCGAGCTTATCGAGGAGGTGCGACAGAGCGGGCGCAAGGTGCTGGTGTTCAGTCAATTCACCGGTATGCTGGACATTCTCGCACGCGCACTCGCCGCCAAGGATGTGGAATTTTCATACCTTTCAGGTAAAACGCAACGACGAGAACGGGTCATCGAGCACTTCAATACGGATCCGGCGGTGACCGCGTTCTTGATCAGCATGAAGGCGGGTGGCACGGGCCTCAATCTTACCGCTGCGGATACGGTGATCGTGTTCGACCCGTGGTGGAACCCCAGTGTTGAGAATCAGGCGATCGACCGAGCCCATCGCATCGGACAGACGAGGTCGGTCAACGTGTACCGCCTACTCACCAAAGGAACGATCGAAGAGAAGATCCAGGAACTTAAACGGAAGAAGAAGGGCATTTTCGATGCGGTCATTGGGGAGAGTGGCGGACTCATGGAGAAGCTCACCTGGGAAGACATCCGAGAGCTTTTTGTCGAGTAGTTTTTCACCGATACCGTGCAACCGGCGGATCGATTGAAAAAACTTCGGCTCTGTACTATTATTTCCCGAACATTACCTTTGTTATGAAAGAATTACATGAAATTCGTTCGGCGTACCTCGCATACCTGCGCGAGCGTGAGCATGTTGAACTGCCCTCTTCGCCGCTCGTGCCCGAGAATGATCCCACAACCCTTTTCACCGGTTCGGGTATGCAGCCGCTCATACCGTACCTGCTCGGAAAGGATCATCCCTCGGGGGTCAGGCTGGTGAACAGTCAGAAATGTTTTCGTTCCGGGGATATCGACGAGGTGGGTGACAATCGACACACAACGTTCTTTGAAATGCTCGGGAACTGGTCGCTCGGCGATTACGGCAAGGAAGAACAGTTGACATGGTTCTTCGGTTTTCTTACGGATGTACTCGGTTTGGACCCGCGTCGACTGTACGTCACGGTATTTTCGGGTGATGATAGTGCCGGGGTCGCGCGCGACGATGTGTCTGCGGAGCTTTGGAAAGAGCTCTTTGCGAAGAAGGGCATTGCGGCAGAGACCGCGGCCATGGTGACCGAGGAAGAGGCGTCCATGCGCGGTATGTGCGAGGGTGAACGCATATTTTTCTACCGTGAGAAGAACTGGTGGAGCAGAGCGGGTGCGCCGCAACGTATGCCGGTTGGCGAACCGGGTGGTCCCGACAGCGAGGTGTTTTACGAGTTCAGTGACATCGAACATGATGTTCGTTTCGGTGAGCGATGCCATGTGAATTGCGACTGTGGACGCTACCTTGAAATAGGGAACAGCGTTTTCATGCAGTATCGAAAAGGTAAGGATGGCGTGTTCGAGCGGCTGCCAAAACAGAATGTGGATTTCGGGGGCGGCCTCGAGCGTTTGGCGATGGCGGTTTCCAACACACCCGATATCGTCGCAGTATGTCATGCTCCGGTCGTGGCGCACCTCGAACGGGTGACCGGGAAGCGATACGGTTCCGTCGAGGCGGAGACCCGCGCGTTTCGTATCATCGCCGACCATATGAAGGCGACGGTGTTCTTGATCGGCGACGGCGTGCGTCCGGGCAATTCCGACCAGGCATATTTTGTGCGTCGATTGATCCGCAGGGCGGTGCGGTATGCCGATACCCTCGGTGTGCATGAGAGCGGTCTCGCAACGGTCGTTGATCCCATTGTTCGTATGTACGAAGCGCAGTACCCGACACTCCGAACACATGTGGAAGATATTCGAAAAAGCATCGACGATGAAGAGCGCAAGTTCAGAAGGACCATTCACGGCGGTTTGCGAAAGATCGAAAAACTTCTTGCACACACCGATTCGCTGCATGCGGCACAGCTTTTCGATCTCTATCAGACCGACGGCTTTCCGCTCGAGGTTTCGTTGGAAATACTCCACGATCGCGGTATCGTCGTCCCCGACCATGAGGTCGATGCGTTCCATGCGCTCTTCGAGGAACACAAGGTGCGCTCTCGAGCCGGTTCCGAACAAAAGTTCAAGGGAGGGCTTGCGGATGCGGGGGAGGTGACGACCATGCTGCACACCTGCACTCACCTCATGCTCGCCGCGTTGCGCAAAGAGTTGGGAGACCACGTGCATCAGGCTGGAAGCAACATCACCGCGGAACGAGCACGCTTCGACTTCACACACCCTGAAAAGGTCTCGCGTGAAGTGCTCGATCGCGTTGAAGCGTATGTGAATGAGGCGATACGGAAAGGGTGCGTTGTCGATACGATCGTTATGGACAAAGCGGTCGCGCGCGCGGCGGGTGTCGAGGGGAGTTTCTGGGACAAGTACCCGGAGCAGGTGACCGTCTACCGTGTGCAGGCGCCTGATGGCACGATCTACTCACAGGAACTGTGTGGAGGTCCGCATGTGGATGCGACCTCGGCGATCATCGGGACGTTCAAGATCGTGAAAGAAGAGGCGTCGAGCGCGGGGGTGCGAAGGGTGAAAGCGATACTGGGGAGCGAATAGATTTGCGGATCGGACGGTGTTGCGGGTCCGAAATATCGGCATGGTGAGAGTTCTTCACAGGGTTCCCCGATGAATATCGAAATGGTACGTCATCCTGGGGTATACTGAAAGGTATGACAAAGGACAAGTCCGGGCACATCGCACGAATCGTGTTCGACATTACCGACGGGGTGGTGTCCGTGGGTGCCGGGTATTGCGGCGAGGGTGGGTCCGGCGTGGTTTGGAGCAATACCATACCGTATGCCACCGTGCGCGCATTGGTACCCGTCGAAAAATGCAAGCGGCTTTGTGCGGCACTGCTTGACGCATCATCGGAAGCGGTGCGTGAGGGGGTCACATCGCTTTCGCGACACGGAATGGATTTTCGACATGGCGAGATCGTTTGCGTACTGGGGTTACCATGGAGTTTTGCGAACGCGAGTTTCGTATCTCATGCCACGAAGGAGCGGAAGAGCGTCGAGCATGGCCTCCTCGATACACTACGTGCGGATGCTTACAAGTCCATGTTGTCGTCCGAGCCATTTCAGGCGTGGACGGAACGGTACGGTTCGACGACGATCATGCAACAGTACGACCAGGAGATCGTTCTCGAAGGTTATTCGGTACCGCGAGTCCGAGGTCACCAGGCATGTGTGGTTGCCATGCGAACATTCCTTTTTCTCGCCGCATCCGAATGTGTTGAAAAGGTTCGTGCGATACTTGCCGATGCGTTTCCGCATCACCGGATCGTATTTCACAATCCTACCTATCTTTTTTCACACACGGGAGCGGTGCGCCCTCTTGATCTCACCGAACGTGCCGTGTTCCTTGAAATAGGGCACCGGCACACTTCCGTCGGGTTTGTTCGAGGCGGTACGGTGCTCGGTGTCGCGACCGTTCGGAGCGGCATCACCGACCTTATTCATTCCATCGCTCCGGGAGCGGCGAATTTCACGGAAGCTCAGAGCAGGGCGGTTTCGATGGTGCGGAGCGGATCACCGATCTCAAAGGAATCGGAATCCGTTCTCACGAACTGGCGCACGGCGGTCTTCGAAAGGATCACAGAGATCATGGATGGTGTCGTACCACCGCTTTCCGCGATCATTGCGGTCGAGAGTCCCTGGTATCGATACTATGCAGAGTCGCTGTCGGCCGAACCGATCTGGCGTACCGAACATGTCGAGAGTCGCATTGTCACCGCCCCGTTGTACGAAGATATCCGAAAGGGTGCGGAGACAGAGACGAACGAACTCGCGATCTCGGAAAGAATGTCGAACTTGTTCACAGCTGTCGATAAGTTTGCTCGACAGTCATGATTGTGTGATATACTTGCACCATGCATGGTTCTATGAAGAAGCCCCCACTTCAGGATGTGATCGTCATGCGCGGTGTTCAACGCACCGGTATCCATGATGTGAGAAATCATTCGTCGCATGAGGTCGATCGACATTCCTCGACCATTCCACCGCGTCGTCCAATGAACGTCATGCGTGAACGGGATCGTGATTTCCGTGAGTACCGTGAAAACCGTCCCGAAGAGCATTTCAACTTGGTAAATGAGGAACGGAAGACCCCTTGGGTCGCAATAGCACTTATGTCCGGTGCGGCACTTGCGGGAGGTGCGTTCGCGCTTTCCCTCTTTTTTTCAGGCGCAACGGTGACGGCGTATCCGAAACGAGATACGGTCATTGCGGACACCGTGTTCACCGCGAGTACGAACGGCATGCCGGCTGACATGAGCGCGTCGGTCGTGACCATCGAGCGTACGGCGGTTCGCGAGGTGGCGGCGCAGAGCGAGACGCAGGTCGAGGAGCGCGCGTCGGGCCTTATTACCGTGTATAATGAGTACTCTAAGACCCCACAGCGACTGATCAAGAACACTCGCTTCGAGGCCGAGGACGGCAAGATCTACAAGATACGCGAATCGATCGAGGTGCCCGGTCAACACGTGGATGGTACCCCGGGCACTCTTGAGGTGACCGTCTATGCCGAGGAACCCGGCGATGCATATAATCGCGGTCCCGGCTCGTTCTCAATACCGGGTTTTGAGAGACGTCCGCAGGAGGGTAAGGTCTATGCACGGTCGACCGGCAGCATGACCGGTGGTTTCGAAGGAGTCAAGCGTGTCGTACTTGAAAAGGACCGACTCACCGGCTATGAGGCCTTGGAGACCCAGTTGCGCGACGAATTGCGTTCCGCACTGCTTGAGCCGGGTTCCGTTTCCGAGGGTACCTGGGTCGATCCCGATGCGGTCTTCTATGAGTTCAATCAGCTACCAGATGAGGTCGCAGAGGGAGAGAATGTGCGTCTTTCGCTTTCCGGAAAGATTCATGCTGTTGCGTTCGATCGGTCCGCTTTGGATAAGTTCATCGCCATGCGGGTCGTACCCGGTTTTGTCGACTCTCCGCTTGAGATCACTAACAGATCGGAACTGTCTATTGTAGCGGAGCCACAGATGTTGGGCACGAGCTCCCCTGCGCTTGCACCATGGCAAGTCGGCCTGTACACAGTGACGTTGACCGGACGTGCGGAGCTCTTGTGGCAGGTGGATGCGACGGCACTCGCCCAAAGTTTGTTAGGTATCGACAAAAGTCTTGTGGAGAACGGTATGAGTGAGGAGTTGCGCGCCGAACATCCCGGTGTCGACCGTCTCCACGTGGTCAGTCGTCCTTTTTGGAAGAGCGATCTTCCGGATAGTGTCGAGGATATCGAGCTTACGGTAACGCTTGACGAATAATCCGCATTTTGATACTATTGCAACCACACGTTCGATTTCAATGCATGATGAAAAGCAGTTGGCGCGAGGAGTAGTAGAGGAGGCGCTCCCGAACGCCCTTTTTCGTGTTGTGCTTGAAGAAGGACATGAGCCGATATTGGCGTACCTTGCAGGGAAGATGCGGATGCATCGCATCAAGGTGCTGGTGGGAGATGTCGTACTTCTTAAACTGGATCCCTATGGCGGAAGGGCCAGGATCGTGAGAAGAATTTAACCATACCGTATGAAAGTAAAGAGTTCCATCAAGAAGCGAAGTCCCGAGGACAAGATCGTTCGCCGACGCGGTCGTTTGTATGTCATTAATAAGAAGAAGCCGCGCAATAAGCAGCGCCAGGGGTAGCTTTTCTATCACCACCACAGTATGAGAATCGCAAGTATCACTATTCCCGACAACAAGCGACTTGAGATAGGTCTGACGGCCGTGCGCGGTATCGGTCGTCCTCTTGCGCAGCGTATCCTTGCGGATGCAAAGATCGATCACGGGCGCAAGGCCTCGACCCTTACGACCGAAGAGGAGAACGAGATACGGTCGGTGATCGAGCGGTCCGGCATTTTGGTAGAGGGTGAATTGCGAAGGGAGGTCGAGTCCCACATCAAGCGGCTCAAAGACATCGGCAGCTATCGTGGCACCAGACACATTCGCCACCTTCCATGTCGCGGACAACGTACCAAGACCAATGCGCGTACTCACAAGGGAGTTCGAAAGACCATGGGCAGCGGTCGACGCAAGGTCGAGAAGAAGTAACCTTCAGATCGGTTATACACGAAGAGTAACCATTTTATTACTACACACGTATGGGAAAAAAACGCATTGTACGAAAGCAGGGAAGCACGGTGAACAAAGGGTTGCGCGCTCGCGCCATTTCGCGCGTTGCCAAACGAAAGGTGGACCATGGTACGCTGCACATTCAGGCGACCTACAACAATACCATCGTTACTCTTACCGATAAACAAGGGAACGCGCTCATGTCGAGTTCGAGCGGCAGTCTCGGTTTCAAAGGTGCAAAAAAGAGCACCCCGTTCGCATCGGCTAAGGTCGGAGAGTTGGTGGCGGAGAAGGCGCTCCAGATGGGCATGCAGGAGGCGGATGTGGTCATTCGCGGAGTTGGTCCGGGGAGAGAGTCTGCGATGCGTGCGTTCACCGCGAAGGGGGTGTCCCTTTCAGCAATCCGTGACGTAACCCCCGTACCGTTCAACGGGCCTCGTGCAAAGAAACCCAGGCGTGTGTAATGTTCAAGAACGACTTCGATTATTTACTTACCATTGAGACGCAGCTGCTATGATTACCCAGAATACGTACAAAGTATGTCGACGCCTTGGTGCGGGAGTCTTTGACAAATGTCAGACGCAAAAGTTCGCCGTTTCCGAAGCGCGTCACGCAAAGAATGAGAAGCGACGTCGCCCGACCGTTTCGAACTTCAGTAAACAGTTGTTCGAAAAGCAGCGGGTCAGGTTCGCGTATGGCATCAGCGAGCGTCAGTTGCGCAGGATCGTTGAGGAGGCGAACCGTGCGGCACTTCTTGGAAAGGATCCGTCTGAGCGAATGATCGCACAGATCGAGATGCGTCTCGACAATATTGTATACCGTGCGGGGCTCGTCTCCTCGCGCCGCGCCGCTCGACAGTTGGTAAGTCACGGGCATGTGCTGGTGAATGGTGTGCGGACCACGATCCCGAGTCATACGCTCAAGGAGGGGGATACGTTCGTGCTTCGTGAACGCACTCGCTCATTGCCGATCATGGCGCACATTGAGGAGTCCTGGAATGACGCAACGCTACCTGTATGGCTTTCGTACGATCCAAAAACATACACCGGTATCGTCAAGGCGCGGCCGACTGTTGAGAACACTGAAATGGTTGGGAGTGTTGGTGCTATACTGGAGTACTACAGTCGTTAGTCAATCGTTGGTATTGTTTACAAACCTTAGTACACTCCACTCAATATGGACCACAATGTAGCACTCCCATCCAAGCCTCGCGTCGTGCATGAGGACGAACTCTCGGGCATGTTCGAGATCGATGGTCTTTTTCCCGGGTACGGTCACACCCTCGGCAATTCGCTTCGAAGGATCATCCTCTCATCCCTTACCGGCACTGCGGTCACCTCGGTGAAGATCGAGGGCATTTCGCACGAATTCGCCACCGTACCGGGCGTTCAGGAAGACGTGATAACCATACTTTTGAATCTGAAGCGCGTGCGTTTCGTGAGCAGCTCCGATGATCCCATCGTTCTCATATTGGATGCGAAGGGAGAGTCTGTGATCACCGCTGCCGATATTCGGAACAACGGTCAAGTGGAAATACTCAATCCCGAGCAGCATATCGCGACGTTGACCGAAAAAAGGTCAACACTCTCCATGGAGATCACGGTTGAGCGTGGACTCGGATTCGTGCCACGGGAGTCGCATGGAGAAGAATCGAAGGCTGCGATCGGGGTCATACCGCTCGATGCGACGTTCACCCCGATCCGTCGGGTGAACTATGAAGTGGACAATATGCGTGTCGGAGATCGTACGGACTTCAATCGCTTGCGGATCTTCATCGAGACCGATGGCACCATGACCCCTCGCGCGGCACTCGAGCGTTCGATCGAGATCATGATACATCAGCTGCGAGCCATAGTCGGTTTCAAGGAGGTCCATGATGAGGAACCCATGCATATGACGGATGATGTCACAGACATTTCCGTAGCGACGCAGACGGTGGTGCGAAAGACCAAGGAACAGGTCGACACCGAGGTGTTGAAGACCCGCATCGAATCGCTCAAACTTTCTTCCCGCACCATTGCCGCACTTGATAGCGCAAATATTCGCACAGTCGGCGGACTGGTTCGAAAGAAGGAGGAAGATATACTGGCGATCGAGGGTTTGGGGATCAAGGGGCTTCAAGAGATCAAGCGGGCGTTGTCCGATTTTGGAGTAACGCTCCGCTAGGCTTGCATATATCAAAACAATAGGTATACTCAGTATCCATGCGACACCACGATAACATCAGAAAGTTCGGCAGGGAGCGCAAGGTGCGAAACGCACTCATTCGTTCGCTCGCACGGAACCTTATACTGGAGGAGAAGATCATAACGACCGAGGCGAAGGCGAAGTCTCTGCGTCCCTTTATTGAGCGTTTGATAACGCACGCAAAGAACGATTCTGTTGCAAGTAGACGCCTGGTGTACGCTCGCCTTGGAAATAACGACGCTGCGGCCACCAAATTGTTCGGAGAACTGGCCCCTCGCTACAAGGAGCGTTTGGGTGGGTATACCCGTGTCGTGCGGGTTGGTGTGCGCGCAGGCGATGCATCGGTTCAAGCTTTCATCGGTTTTGTATAAACGATCACTATGCACATGCAGTCAGAGACATTCACCATTGATGCGAACGGTAAATCGATCGGACGCGTCGCCACGGAAGCGGCGTCATTCCTTATGGGGAAGCACCGAACCGATATGGCCAGGAATATCGATTTTCCGGTCACCGTAACCGTTATAAACGCGTCGAAGCTTCATATCACCGAGAAGGAGCGTGCACAAAAAGAGTATGACCGATACTCGGGGTACCCCGATGGTCGCAAGGTGCTCTCCATGGGAAAGCTCATCGCACGCAGTGGTCATGGTGAGCTTGTGAAGAAGGCGGTGCACGGTATGCTGCCAGGCAACAAGCTGAGGGCGCCGCGTATGAAGAAACTTATCATTTCCGAATAATCCTATGGCACCACAGGAAGTAAAGCGATACACTGAGGCGACCGGTCGAAGAAAGACATCGACGGCTCGTGTGCGGATAACGCCCGCCGATAAGCAGGAGGTCCTCATCAACGGCAGGTCCCTCGATGCGTACTTTCCGACACCTACCATGCGCATGGTTGCACTCTCGCCTTTCGTCGTGGAAGAACTTTCTGAAAAATTCTCCATATCCGTCAAGGTGCAGGGAGGCGGAATCGCTTCCCAGTCCGAAGCGGTACGTCACGGCATCGCACGCGCGTTGACGAAGTACAATGCGACCTGGCGCAAGGCGCAGAAGGTCGCCGGTCACCTCACCCGTGATCCTCGCATGAAAGAGCGTCGCAAGTTCGGCCTCAAAAAAGCTCGACGCGCCCCTCAGTGGAGCAAGCGATAGATCATGTTATACCAAAAGAACGACCGCACACGCGGTCGTTCTCGTATGAGCTGTTTATACGACTCAGTCCTCGAAAAGTGTCGGTATGTACTCGTCGATCGTGCGTTGCTCGAGATCGTAGAAGTACAGTTCTTTTTTGTGCAGGTAGCGTGCGAGCTCCTTTCCCACAAAGCGCCAGTGCCACGGTTCGTAGACATAGTACTCGTTGTCGCGCGGGTAGGAGAGTACGAAACCGTACTTGTAGGCGTTCTCGGAAAGCCAGGCGAATGCTTTTGTTTGCTCAAAATCGCCGATGTTCTCTCCGATCGTTGCATTGGTGAGGTCAACGGTGGTGCCGAGCTGGTGTTCGCTGTATCCCTGGTCGGCGGAAAAGGTGTTCGCGCCGGTACCGTAACGTTGCGTGTAGTTGGTTTTCAGCACCCCCTGGTCTTCGAAGGAGCGATATCCGGAAAGTACCATGATGTCGACCTCATCCTGTCGCGCCTGTTCGAGCATGCCCTTCAGGAACGGCCAGACGTCTGCATGGATGGACACCTCCTTTCCGTTCACCAGATCGAAGGTCTCATCGATGACGACGAGGTCCGAGGGTTTGTAGTGCTCGTTCAAGAAGTAGATGCGTGAGTACTTTTGGAGCAACTCCGGATCGGTGGTGGTGAGCTTCTCGAGTGTTTGTACGGTGCCGGAAAGGCGGCCGACCTTTCGGTCAAAACCTTCGATGTTGTCAGCGATCTCGTCGATCTGCTTCTGTTGGTTGTAGACAAGGTCGGAAAGTGTCGTATCACGCTGCATACCGGCGTCAAGCTGTTCACGGGTGGTGCTTGCGATGTCCGCAAGGGTGGTTTCCATGGTGTCCAGTCGGTTGAAAACGGAATCGCGCCACTCCTCGGTTGTGCGTTTTGATTGAACCAAGTATGCGGAAAGCGCGACGCAGAATACGAGAAGTAGTACCCCGAGCCATTGGAAGAAAATACGCAAGAAACGCATCATCTGCAGTATAGCACGTATGCCCTGCACGTGTGCACGCAACTATGCAAAAGGCCCGACGAAGCGGACCTTTTTAGAAGCGTGTTTTTTATTCTTGTACGCTCTGCGTGTCGGCATTGGCCGACAAAACGACTTTGGGCTACGACTTCGCTTGGAAGACCGCAACAGCGAGTGTCTCCAAGCGTGAGCCGCGGGCGGAAATGCCCTCACCGTTATCTTTCGTGAGCGGCTTTCCGTTCACGTGGATTTTGGCAACAAGGCCGCCCTCGTCCCGCCGAACGTCGTGGAAGGAAACCTTCCTGAGGTCAAAGGACACACCCTTCGGCCATAGTTCTTTCAACCGATGAAAGACATCCTTTTCGTTGCCTGCGACATTCGGTGCAGGTTTTTCCTGTCTTTGACTCGCAGGCGCCTGCTTGATGACCGCCGCAGGTTTTTTCATATTGCTGGGCTTGTTCGGCTTGGTGATCGCGCCGATCGACGCGACATTCTGTTCATGCCGCTCTTGATTCGCGGACGCCAGTTTGACCGGTACAGGTTTTTTCGCCCTATTGGTCGTGTTCCGCTTTGCGACTTCCGGTTTCGCTGCGGGAGCACTTCGCTCCGCCATCTGGACTGCGGGAACCGCTCGCGCCTTCTCGAGAGCGGCAAGCCGCTTCTCGAGAGCGGCTATCTTAAGCCGCTCTTCGGCGAGCGCCTCACGCACCTGCGCGAGTCGCTCCTGCGTCTGCGCGAGTTCGGCGGTCTTCGCCTCGAGCGAGACCCGAAGCTCATCCGGGGACATTTGCCCCGTGTCAACCGCTCCTTGCGCCAAGGGCACAATAAGCAGTAGCAGCAGTGCAATGTGTTGCATCTGAGTGCCTCCCAAAAATTTCAAAAAAACCGCACAAAGTGCGGACCTATTACAATTATAGCTAAATAACCGCGTTCTGTCAAGTAACCGTTTTCGCGAATGTCGCACCACTTTCGCGTTGTGATGTGGTATACTGTGACCGCTATGATCATCACCCACTACGGTGCCGAGTTCTTCAAGGTATCCTTTGGAGATACGACGCTCGCTTTCAACCCCATTGCCAAGGATTCCAAGCTCAAGCAGACCCGTTTCGGCGCGGATATCGCCCTCCTCACACTCGAACACCCCGACATGAACGGGGTGGAACAGGTGTCACATGGTGAAAAGACCCCGTTCGTGGCTCGAGGTCCGGGTGAGTACGAGGTGAAGGATGTGCTCATCAAAGGGTACCCCTCCGTGTCGTGGTACGGGGGTGTTGAGCGCATAAATACCATCTATTTGGTTAACATCGAGAAGATGCACCTGCTGTTTCTCGGCGCACTCGGGGTGAAGGAGCTTCCCGCCGAGCTCAAGGAGGCGCTCGACGACATCGATATCCTGTTCGTTCCGATCGGCGGTGAAGGGGTGCTTGAGCCGAGTCTCGCCCATGCGCTCGCCGTTTCCGTTGAACCGAAGCTCGTGATACCGATGCACTGGCAGGGTGTCGGTTTGAGTCGTTCACTCGATCTGTTCTTGAAGGAGGCGGGCGAGGGGTTCTCTCGCGTCGACAAGCTCACCATCAAGGCGCGAGACATTGACGGCAAACAGAACGATGTAGTGGTGGTCGAATCTTGAGTCGGGGTATGCTCTTCGAGTATTTCGCAAAAGTGCGCACACGTCCCAAGGAAGAACGTAAACGGTTTGCGTTCTTTGTTTCGATCGGTGTTATGGTGCCGATCGTCCTTCTTTGGATACTATCAATGGTGGCGGGAAGGCCGGATGAAGCGGTTGAGTCGCCGCAGGAGCAGACAAGATCATCTTTTGATCTGAAGCACGCTGTCCGTGAGTTTGGGAAGGGTATTGGGCTGGGGGGTGACGAACCGGCCCCGGTCGAGTCGCAGAATCCGGCGTCACCCCAACATCAGTTCGATCTCGAGAACACCTTCGTTGCCCCCATGGAGTCGTCTGAAGAGGCGGAAATGGCAACCGGTACCGAGTTGTGGGCGACGACCACGGAGCATGCCGCACCTTCGGATGTGATGCCCGTCCCAAATGCGAACATAGAAGCGGGTATTTGAGTCGAACATGTGATATACTGCGGTGTCTCCCGTTTGAGCGCACCTTAACCCACCATTTGACGGTATGACAAAAAAGACCGAACTTCAAACAAAAAGCGATGGTGTCGATCGGCCGACCTCCGTTGTCGCGCGATCCATCAGTGACGAGATGCGCGAGTCGTACCTTGCGTACGCGATGACCGTGATCGTTTCGCGCGCACTGCCGGACGTCCGCGACGGTCTGAAGCCGGTACATCGGAGGATCCTTTACACCATGCACAAGATGGGGCTCGCGTCCAATGCGAAGTTCCGCAAGTCGGCGGCGGTGGTCGGCGATGTGCTTGGTAAGTACCACCCGCACGGTGACATCGCGGTGTACGATGCGATGGTGAAGATGGCGCAGGAGTTCTCCATGCGCTATCCGCTTGTCTGGGGGCAGGGCAACTTCGGTTCGATCGACGGTGACTCGCCCGCGGCCATGCGCTACACCGAGGCGAAAATGCAACGTCTTGCAAGTGAGATGTTGCGTGATATCGAAAAAGAAACGGTCGGATGGCGGCCGAACTATGATGGGACGCGGAACGAGCCGGAAGTGTTGCCCGCTGCGATACCCAACCTCCTTCTGAACGGAACACTCGGTATCGCGGTCGGTATGGCGACCAGCATCCCGCCTCACAATTTGGGGGAGGTGGTCGATGCGATCGTGCATCTCATCGATGAGCCGAATGCGACGCAGGAAGATATGTTCAAGTACATCAAAGCACCGGATTTCCCAACCGGAGCGGTCATTTATGACCAGAAGGCGATACGTCACGCGTATGCGACCGGTAAGGGGCCGATGGTCGTGCGCGGAGAAGCGGAGATCGTCGAGGACAAAAAAGGTCATTTCGCGATCGTGATCACCTCGATACCATACCGCGTGAACAAGGCAGATCTCATTACGAGGATCGCCGACCTGGTGCAACAAAAGAAGCTCGAGGGCATCCGCGACCTGCGGGACGAGTCGACTCGCGATATTCGTATCGTGGTCGAGCTCAAGAGTGGTGCACAACCTCAAAAAGTGCTCAACTACCTCTATAAGCACACCTCTCTCGAGGAGACATTCCATCTCAATATGGTCGCCCTCGTCGACGGGGTTCCCCAGACGCTTTCGCTCAAGTCCATTTTGGAAGAGTTCATCACGTACCGAAAATTGGTGGTTCGAAAGCGTTGCGAGTTCGACCTGCGGAAGGCGGAGGATCGGGAGCACATCTTGCTCGGCCTCAAAAAGGCGCTCGATCATATCGACGAGATCATTCGTACCATCAAGAAAAGCAAGGATGTGCCCACCGCTCACGCCGCTCTCATGAAGACGTTCGGATTTTCCGACCGACAGGCGACCGCGATCCTCGAAATGCGTCTGCAGAAGCTCGCGGGACTCGAGCGTAAAAAGATCGAGGATGAGCTGCGGGAAGTACAAGCGCTCATCAAATGGCTCAAGTCAATTCTCAAGGACCCGAAAAAGATGGCGGAGCTCATCAAAGGCGAGCTTGCGGAAGTGAAGGCGAAATATGGCGATGTGCGTAAGACCAAGGTCGTTCGTGGCGGGGTCGCATCCATCTCCGAGGAGGATCTCATACCTGAAGAGGACAGTGTGCTCGTGCTCACCAAGGGCGGGTACATCAAGCGGACCAACCCCAACGAGTATAAGCAGCAGAAACGCGGCGGGGTTGGTGTGGTCGACCTCGACACGAAAGATGAAGACTTCGTCACATTGTTCTTGACCGCGAGTACGCATGATGATCTCCTTTTCTTCACGAACCGCGGAAAAGCGTACCAGATCAGAATGCACGAGGTACCGGAGGGTAAACGCGCCACCAAGGGTAAGAGCGTGGTGAACTTTCTCCCGCTTGGGGATGGTGAGAGCGTCACTTCGGTCGTGGCGATGACAAAGGCGGTCAAAGAGAGTGGAGGTTCGCTCATGATGATCACCTCGGACGGTGTCGCGAAAAAGACCAAGGCGGCGGACTTCAACGATGTACGGCGATCGGGCATCATTGCGCTCAAACTGGCGCCCGGCGATGAGCTCATGCGCGCCGCGTTCGTCGACAAAGGCGACACGGTGATCGTTGCGACCAAGAAAGGGCAATCGATCCGTTTCAAGGAGGCCGATATTCGCGTTATGGGACGTACGGCGCTCGGGGTGCATGCCATGAAGCTCGGGTCCGGTGACCGCATCATTGGTGCGGATGTGGCGCGTGCAGGTGAAAAGGAGGGAGACCTTTCGCTCTTGGTGCTCTCCGAGCACGGCTTCGGCAAGCAAACGAAGTTGAAAGAATACAAGGTGCAGAAGCGTGGTGGCTCCGGCATCAGGTGCACGGCGGTCACGGAAAAGACAGGTGAGCTCATGGCAAGCCGGATATTGACACCCGACATGACCGAGATCATCGTGGTGTCGCGCAAGGGTCAGGTGATACGCACCGAACTCACCGGTGTGCCCATTTCCGGTCGTTCGACACAAGGAGTGCGCATTATGAAGCTCCGTGCAGGGGATTCCATTGCGGCTATGATCTGTCTCTGAGAACACTCACGCGAGGCCCTCTTGTGCCATCCAACGATATGTTTCGGAGATGTGCGTTGTGATGCGTCTGTTATGCACAGAGCGGAAGCAGGCGACTGGCCGACATCTGCTATACTGTGTGCATGGCATTCTGTGATCCGAAGCAGGTCATCGCACAACTCGGCATCGTGCCGCGTATGCACGTCGCCGATTTCGGTGCGGGAGCGGGGTACTTTTCGGTACTTGCCGCCGATCGTGTGGGGCCGGAAGGTGTGGTGTATGTGATCGATATCCAACAAGAACTCCTCACCAAAGTGACCCATTTCGCACAACGGCGGCACATCGACTCGCTCGTATTCGTTCATGCCGATCTGGAGGGTCCGCAAGGATCGACACTCTCTTCGGGAAGTGTCGACCTTGTACTACTTACGAACGTGTTGTTCCAGATGGAGAAAAAGCTCGAGGTCCTTGCGGAAGCGTTTCGGGTGCTGCGTACGGGCGGGTATGTACTGGTGATCGACTGGAACGAATCGTACGGAGGTATCGGTCCGCAACCGGAGCACGTTCTATCGGAACGCGAAGCGCGCGCACTTTTGAAAGAAGCGGGCTTCTCGAACCATTCGCGCATCGATGCCGGGGCGCACCATTACGGGCTTTTGTACCGAAAGAAACATGGGTAACAACAAGCAACTGGTGTTCCAGATCGCTCTCATCGCCGTGTTCTCGATCTTGGCCGCGATCGGGGTGTTCGTTCTCGCTCGAGGAGGAGGTTTTGGAAAGACGGTCGTTCCGACCACCCCGGTCGTTATATGGGGACCTCGCTTCACGGGGGCGAACGTGCAGGCGGTACTCTCGAACTTTGGAGAGGTCGATCCTCGACTGGAGAAGGTGACCTATGTGGAAAAACACCCGATGACGCTCTACGGTGACACACTTGAAGCGATTGCGACCGGCAAGGCTCCGGACATGGTGATAGTCGATCAATCGTCGTTGCTTCCGCTCAAAAACAAGCTCGTGCCGATACCGTATGACCTCTACCCCGTCAGTGATTTCAGACGCGACTTTGTCGAGATCACCGAGGTGTTCCTGCAGGATGAAGGCGTATACGCGCTGCCGATCGCTGTGGATCCGCTCGTGCTTTTTTGGAATCGCGATCTGTTCACCAACAGCACCATCGCTCAGGTGCCCGAAAATTGGGACATGTTCGTGCGACTTGCACCGCGCCTCACGGTCATTGCTGACGGGGCGGATCTGCGACAAGGTGCCATCGCGTTCGGGGAGTACGACAATGTGATGCATGCGAAAGAGATATTGAGCGCACTTTTGTTCCAGCTCGACAACCCCATCGTGGAACGTGTCAATGGGAAGTACAGAAGCGCATTGGTCTCTCAGGCGGAGGGTGCGTATAGTCCCGTCAAGGCGCTTACCTTCTATACCGATTTCGCAAATCCGAACAAGCTTGTGTACTCTTGGAACAAAAAATTCGCGCCGTCGCGAGAGGCGTTCGCTACGAACAAGGTGGCGATGTACGCGGGTTTTGCGAGTGAAGTTCCCACACTTACTCAAACCAATCCGAACCTGAACTTCGGTCTCACGTTGTGGCCGCAATCGACCGTGGGAAAGAAACAGGTGACATACGGAAAGGTGTACGGAGTGGCCCTGCTCGCCACATCGCCCAACAAAGATCGCGCGTTCTCGGTGATGCGCGCCCTTTCCGAACGGACCGGCGTTAATCTGTGGAAAGAAGCGACTCTTTTGCCGAGCGTACGCAGGGACATGCTCACCGAAGCGCCGAGCGATGACCCGTACGCGAGCACGCTCATCCGTTCGGCGATCATGGCGCGAACATGGCTTGAGCCGGCGGGAGGGGCGGGTAGGGGAGTGAACGATGTGTTCGCCGCTCTCGTGAATACGGTCGTTGCAAATAAAGAATCAGCAACAACTGCAATGTCCGAAGCGCACCGCGACCTTGAGACCATGTACGAAGAGTATAACGAAAGATGACTCGTTTTTTCCCATACTTATGTGGACGCGTGGCACACGGTTCCGCACCGCTCGGACTTTCAACCACAGGAAAACTGATCGTATTTGGTCGAAGGAGTTCCGTGCTATAATTACACCTGTATTATGAAAAAAAACATTCGATTCGCTCACGTCGTGGCGCGTATGTTGGCCGTCGCGGTGCTGTTTGCACCCTTTGTTTCGTTTGGGACAACAATGTTCGAATCGCCTGTACAGGGTGATCTCTATGATTTCCTCATCAAGATACTCAATGCCGTCGTGTTCATTCTCTTTCCGTTCATCGTGCTCATGATCGTCTATACCGGTTTTCTTTTTGTGACGGCGCAGGGAAACACCACCAAGATCACCCAAGCCCGCGAAGCGCTGGTGTGGACCGTCGTGGGTGCG
>JAYRSE010000025.1:0-27849 GCA_041920275.1 Minisyncoccota bacterium
GGATCGAACCTCGACGCGTTCGAAAGCGAACCTGCAACCACCACCGACCCGGTGGCAACGACGACGGAAAGCAGCGAGTGACCCCCTCTTGTGTATTCAGGTGCAGGTGTGTTGAGTGCCCCGTCCCCCGTACCTTTCTTCCGTGGATATGGTATACTGTATAGTTGCATGAAAAAAATGCAGGCACCGATGTTGGTGAATGAAAAGTAGTGATATGCATGAAGGTATTCACATAGCTCTGCGCTCCGAGATCATTACCCATTTCTTTGGGCTGCCGGTTACGAACACCATGCTCATGAGCTGGCTCACTGCGATCGTGCTCATTGCTTTCGGTGTGTACGCAGGACGTCGACTCACCAAGATACCGGATCGGTTGCAGACCTCCCTCGAGACGATCTTCGGCTTCGTGTTGGACTACATGGAGGAAGTGCTCGAGAGCAGGAAGATGGCACATCGTTTTTTTCCGCTCATTACCACTCTGTTCATGTTCATCTTGCTCGGCAATTGGTTCGGCCTGTTGCCCGGCGTAGGTTCCATCTACTATCTGCAGGAGTCTCATGCCGAGGAGGTCTCCACGCTGCCCGCGGGGTCGCTTTTCACCGGAGCGCCGGTGCGGGAGACCGAGCACGAAGAAAACCGCGTAGCGCTCTTTCATCCCGTCTCAACCGACCTCAACATGACGCTTGCGCTCGCGATCGTGTCATTCGTCGTCATCGAGGTCGCGGGGGTCTTTTTCATCGGCATTCGCGCCTATGCGGGAAAGTTCATCAACTTTTCATCCCCGATCAACTTCTTTGTCGGCCTCATCGAGCTTATCTCCGAGCTGGTGAGACTCATCTCGTTCTCGTTCCGTTTGTTCGGGAACATGTTTGCGGGCAAAACATTGATACTGGTCGCGATGTTCTTTTTTCCGTTCGTGCTGCCGGTGCCGCTCATGCTCTATGAAGTGCTCGTGGGTTTTGTGCAGGCGGCCATATTCGCTTTGCTCACGCTGTTCTTCATCAAGCTTGCGGTGAGTCACGCACATTAGTATGTTCATTGGCAGTCCTCGCCCTCGGACGCTGCGAAAAAGGGTCGAGCGCGGAGATCGAGGATTATCAATTAACAAGTCAAGTATATGGAGTTGGAAGGAGTAAAAGCACTTGCAATGGCGATCGTGGTCGGCATTGGCGTTATCGGACCGGCGTTGGGTATCGGCAATCTGGTCGGCAAAGCACTGGAAGCGATCGGACGCAATCCGGACGCTTCGGGCAAGGTGATGAGCGCGATGTTCATCGGGGTGGCATTCACCGAGGCACTTGCCATCTTTGCGGTCGTGGTCGGTTTCATTATCAAGTTCACCTAATGCACGGGGGCGAGTAATCATCTTTGTCATGAACGAGATCATTGCGGTGTTCGGCATCGACTGGAAGATACTCTTCGTGCAGATCGTGAATTTCGCGATCTTGCTCGGCGTGCTCTGGTACTTTTTGTACAAGCCACTCGTGTCACTGATCGAGAAGCGTCGTACACAGATCATACAGGGTGTGGCGGACGCGGAGCGAGCGGAAGCCGCGCTCAAAGATGCGGACGCCAAGTGCGGCGAGATGATCACCAAGGCGGCGCTTGACGCCGAGGCGGTACTCGGCGAAGCCCGGACGTCGGCGAAGCGAAAAGAAGCGGAGATCCTACACTCGGCACAGGAAAAGTACGAGCACCTGCTTGCCGAGGCGGCCCTTAAAGGGGAGGAGATTAAGCGCACGGCGTTGCGCGAAAGTAAAGAAGAGCTCGCAAAGATGGTCGTGCTTGGAGTTGAACGAGTCCTCAAAGAGCGCTCGTCGAACGCCTAGCGCGCCGTATCAAAAAAAATTATGCAACCACGGATGTACGCAGAAGCATACTATCGCGCCGCGGCGCACAAAGATCCTGCAGAGCAAGAGGTGCTCGCGACCAAGCTCTGCAGCATCCTTGCGGAGCGACGGCACACCCACCTGCTGCCTCGCATCGTGCGCGAGCTCGAATCGTTCGTGCGCAGGCGCGACACCGCGCAGGGTGCGGTGGTGTATGTTGCGCAAGTGGCCGATGCGACACGGCACGCTGCGCGCATCGAGAACGACCTTCGGGAGATCGGTTCCTCCTCGGCGGCACTTGAGGTGCGAACGGACGACACCATGATCGGTGGGTACGATGTGCGTGCGAACGGTGTGCGCATCGATCATTCCCACAAGCGAGCGTTGCTCGAGCTGTATGGCACCCTTATCACCTAACAGTATCCTGTCATGAACACAACCATCGTAGAAGCGCTGCGAAAACAGCTGGAATCGTTCGAGCCGTCGGTGCGTCCGGAAGGTATCGGGCGTGTCGTTGCGGTCGGCGACGGAGTTGCCGAGATAGACGGTCTCCCGAAGGCCCTCATGGCGGAAATGGTCGAGTTCGACCTCGCGAGCGGTACGTCGCTTGCGGGTGCGCTTTCGAACGAAGGCAGGGTGTTCGGTATGGTGCTCAACCTTGAAGAGCATGCGGTGCGTGCCATGGTGCTCGGAGACACGCGCGCAGTGAAGGAAGGTATGCTGGTGCGCAGTACCGGCACGGTGCTTTCGGTGCCGGTCGGCGAAGGACTCGTGGGCCGTGTGGTGAACGCACTCGGTGAACCCCTGGACGGAAAGGGCCCCATCACGGCGGCCGCACGTTTTCCGATCGAACGTCCCGCACACCCGGTCATCGAGCGCGAGTCCGTGGGGACTCCGCTTCACACCGGCCTCAAAGCGATCGACTCGATGGTGCCCATCGGTCGTGGCCAGCGGGAGCTCATCATCGGCGACCGGTTCACCGGCAAAACGACCATTGCGATCGATACCATTTTAAATCAGCTCTCGGAACCTGCGGAGACGCGCCCGATCTGTGTGTACGTGGCTATCGGCCAAAAGGAGAGCAAGACGGCCAAGATCGTGGCAAAGCTCAAAGAGGCGGGTGCGCTCGAGTACACCATCGTCGTCGACGCTCCCGCAAGCGACCCCGCCGCACTGCAGTTCTTGGCGCCGTACTCCGGTGTTTCAATGGCCGAATATTTCATGGAGAAAGGCAAGGACGCGCTCATCATCTACGACGATCTTTCGAAACAAGCGGTCGCGTACCGCGAGGTTTCGCTCCTGTTGCGTCGCCCACCCGGCCGCGAGGCATTCCCGGGCGACATCTTTTACTTGCATTCCCGCTTGCTCGAACGCTCCGCGAAGCTCTCGAAGGAAAAGGGAGGGGGCTCCATCACCGCGCTTCCCATCATTGAAACGCAGGAAGGCGATGTGTCGGCGTACATTCCGACCAACGTCATTTCCATCACCGACGGACAGATCTACCTTGAGGCGGATTCGTTCAACAAGGGGGTGCGTCCCGCGATCAATGTCGGTCTTTCCGTGTCGCGGGTCGGCTCGAGCGCGCAAACGAAGGCGATGAAAAAAGTTGCGGGCAAGATCCGCATCGAGCTTGCGCAGTTTCGCGAGCTGGAGGCGTTCGCACAGTTTGCAAGCGACCTTGATGAAGAGACGACACGTCGACTCGGCAAAGGTGCTCGTTTGGTCGAGCTCCTGAAACAACCGCACAGTGAGCCGCTCGGTTTTGAAGTGCAGGTCGCGATCATCGTGGCTGCCGCGGAAGGTGTGTTCGACACGACGCCGGTCGAGCGGACCGCAGAGGCCGGTCGCGAGCTTGCGAGCTACCTTGGCGAGCAGCATCGCACGGTGCTCGACACGGTACGGACGAGTCGCGATCTCTCGGACGAGAGCAGGGCGAAGCTGTGTGAAGCGTTCAAGGTGTTCAAGGGCTTGCGTCCGCAGTTCTTTGCGCGCGGAGAGTAATCTTCGACGTCGAACACCGATGTGCGTGTGGTGTGCGTTCGTTCAAACGGCGGCGCGCAAGTAAATCAAAACGGCTATGTCACTAAAGGAAGTAAAGAACAAGATACGTTCGATCAAAAAGATCCATCAGGTCACCAAGGCCATGGAAGCGGTGAGTGCGGCGAAAATGCGTCGCAGTCAGTACACCGCAATCGAGGCGCGTCCGTTCGCGCTCGCTGCGATAGGTCTGTTGCGTCGTTTGGTGCAACGCGGTGTCTCGCAGAGCCATCCGCTCGTTACAGATCGACCTGAAGTAAAGAAAGTGCTCATAGTGGTCGTTACCTCCGACCGCGGGCTTGCCGGCTCCTTGAACGGCGCCGTATTGCGTGCGGTGTATACGCACATGAGAAAGAAGGGGTTGACCAAGGAAACGGTGGACCTCCTTGCGATCGGGAAAAAAGGGTACGAGCACTTTTTGCGCAAGGGCTACACCGTGATCGACCATGTGGAGCGGTGGGGCGAGGGGGTTGTTCGCGAAGCGCCCGATGCGCTTGCCGGTCGACTGATCAGCAAGTATCGAGCGGGAACATACGACCGAGTGTATGTCGCATACAGCAACTTCATGTCCACGTTCAACCAAGAGCCGGTGGTGCGCCGTATGCTCCCCGTTTCGTTTGGCGCACTCGAAGAAGTGATCTCCGGTATCGTGCCGGAGCGGGGCAAGTACAGTGAGTTCAAGCATGTTGCGCTTCGTGAACGTGAGGGCGAGTACCTGTTCGAGCCGGGCCCGAGTGCGGTCCTTGACGAGCTCTTACCGTACCTCCTTGGCGTCGTGCTGTACCACGCGGTCCTCGAGGCGAACGCTTCGGAGCACAGTGCGCGCATGGTCGCCATGAAGAGCGCAAGCGACCGTGCGCGGGATATCGGCAAGGAGCTCACCCTTGCGTTCAACAAGGAGCGGCAGAGTGCGATCACCGCCGAAGTGAGCGAGATCACAAGCGGCATCGAAGCGATGAGGTAATGGATGGTGGCTGGTATTTAGTAGTAAGTATGTAGTATTGAGCGGTACATGTGCAGTATGGCGAATGTAAATACCGGTAGGAAAAATCAGTCGTTTACGGATCTGTCGGTGTGGCGGGAAGGCCGCAAGCCGGTTCTTTCCTTATGCAAGCTTACAGAAAATTACCCGGTTAGTGAGCAGTTCGGATTGTCAAATCAGAAACGCCGGGCCGCTGTGTTGATCGCCTCAAACGTCGCCGGAGGGTTTAGTCGTTCAACCGGTAAAGTGAAAGCCGGACTCTACTACATGGCACCGGGCTCGCACACGGAGCCGCAGAATCAACTACCGATCGCTCGAGATGTCGGATACTGCAACGGAGATGCGTGTGTAGCGTGTTCCACCCGGGCAATCCACACAAGTAAATTATTGAACGGATTAATTAAGACCGCGAGCGATCGCCTCACCCATACATAGTACTTACCACCCGATACTTATTACTAATTGCTTACTTCTAACCACTATCTATCATGAAAGGCACGATCTCCCAGGTCATCGGTACGGTTGTCGACGTCGAGTTTACCGACGGTTTACCCGCGATACGCGATGCGCTTCTGGTACGCGACCCGGAGCGCGGGGAAGGGTCCGTGATGACGCTCGAGGTGGCGCAGCACATCGGCCTGAACCGCGTACGTTGCATCGCGATGGCGTCGACCGACGGCCTGTCGCGTGGCGACGAGGTCACGAGTACCGGCGCACCGATCAGCGTGCCGGTCGGAGAGAGTGTGCTCGGACGCATGTTCGACGTCGTTGGCCGGCCGATCGACAACGGCGGCTCCGTACAGAGCGAGGATCGCTGGCCCATTCACCGAGCGCCACCGGCGTTCCACGAGCAGACCACGAAGGTGGAGGTGTTCGAAACCGGTATCAAAGTGATAGACCTGCTTGTGCCGTTCATCAAGGGAGGCAAGGTGGGTCTCTTTGGCGGCGCCGGTGTGGGGAAAACGGTGCTCATTCAGGAGCTCATACGCAACATTGCGGCGGAGCACGGCGGCTACTCGGTCTTTGCGGGCGTCGGTGAGCGTGTGCGCGAGGGTAACGACCTTTACCACGAAATGAAGGATTCCGGCGTACTTGCGAAGACCGCACTCGTCTTCGGTCAGATGAACGAGGTGCCGGGCGCCCGTGCGCGCGTGGCGCTGACCGGCCTCACCCTTGCCGAGTACTACCGCGACAAGCTTGGCAAAGACGTGCTCTTTTTCATGGACAACGTGTTTCGCTTCACCCAAGCGGGTTCCGAGGTGTCCGCACTTCTCGGGCGGGTGCCCTCGGCGGTGGGCTACCAACCGACCTTGGCCGAAGAAATGGGTCAGCTGCAGGAGCGCATCACTTCGACGTCGAAAGGATCGATCACGTCCGTGCAAGCGGTGTATGTGCCAGCAGACGACCTCACCGACCCTGCACCCGCGACGACCTTCTCGCACCTCGACTCCACCGTGGTCCTCGCGCGCGAACTCGCGGCGCTCGCGATCTACCCGGCGGTCGATCCGCTCGCGTCCGGTTCAACCGCGCTCGAACCCACGATCGTGGGTGAGGAACACTACCGTGTGGCCATGGAGGTGAAGCGTATTTTGCAGCGGTACAAGGACCTGCAGGATATCATTGCGATCCTCGGTACCGAAGAACTTTCCGACGACGATAAGCTCTTGGTCGACCGCGCCCGTAAACTGCAGCGATTTCTTTCGCAGCCCTTCTTCGTGGGTGAGGTCTTCACGGGTACACCGGGTGCCTACTGCTCACTTGAAGATACGATCAGGTCTTTCAAAGAGATCGTGGAAGGCAAGCACGACGACAAGAACGAGCAGGCCTTCTACATGAAGGGAAGTATCGACGAAGTGGTGCGAGGAGCATAAGCGACCATTCCGAACGTTAAACGATCACGAGCATGCATATACACATAGCAAAAACGGACGGTATTCTGTGGAGCGGAGAGGCGGATGCGCTCGTCGCTCCGGCGACCGAAGGGGAGGTGACGATACTCAAAGGCCATGTGCCGCTTGCGACCATCTTGCGGGCGGGGAATCTCTCGGTGCGCACGAAGGACCGCGAGCTCTTCACCTGCGCGATCGAGCGCGGCGTGCTTGAGGTCACCGCCACTTCCGCCACGGTCCTTTTGCCGAGCAAAGCATAGGGTTCGTTCACTTTTCTCACCACCCGAATGCACGGGATCTTCACGGAACGCATTTCACCACCGCATTCCGCTTGCGTCTCCGGTCGTGGAGCGAGCCCGACATGGTTGTGGTACACTGTATGTGTCACCAGCATCTTGAACTGACCAGACGTGCGTTCGCCGCCAGGGTGAACACGCAGGCGAAGTGAAATGAGATCGTGCGGGTACCGTCGGTGAAAGGGGTGAGCGGTGATGATGTAACATGATGCAAAGGTTGTTTCGAACGGTCGTGGTGTGGATCCTCACGTGCGAGGCGCGCATCGTTCTGTGGCGGCATGCACCCACGGTCGTTGCGGTCACGGGCAGTGTGGGTAAAACGAGCACCAAGGATGCCATGTACACCGCGATCTCCAAGCGGCACCATGCGCGCAAGAGCGAAAAGAGCTTCAACAGCGAGCTCGGTGTACCGCTCACCATACTCGGACTTCCCACCGGCTGGTCGAGCCCCCTTGCTTGGCTCGAGAACATCTTCGAAGGCTTCGTGGGCGCACTTTTTAGCAGGGAGTACCCCGAGTGGCTGGTCTTGGAGGTGGGTGCCGACAGGCCGGGCGACATTCGCAAGCTCGCTTGGCTGCGCCCGCACTATGTGGTGCTCACCCACTTTCCCGACGTGCCGGTGCATGTGGAATACTTCGAGTCGCCCGAGCAGGTGATACGTGAGAAACGCGAGCTGGTGAAGGCGCTTCGTCCGGGCGGCACGCTCGTGGTGAATGCGGACGATCCAAAGATGCAACACGAGGCCGTCCGATCGGATCAAAACGTCCTCTCCTACGGCTTCGATGAGTCCGCCTCGTTCAGAGTGGCGAACGTTGCGGTCACGTATGCGGATGGTGCACCCTCCGGTATGTCAGCGACCCTGCATTTCCAAAACGAGGCGCACCCGATGGCGCTTGAAGGCACGCTTGGTACCCATCAGCTGTACCCGATGCTTGCCGCGGTCGCGGTAGCCGTTGCGGACGGTGCGCCGTTCGCAACGGTGGTCGATTCGCTTGAGGGCCATGCGGCGCCTCCCGGACGCATGCGCATCATTGCGGGTGTGAACGGCGTGACCATCGTCGACGACACGTACAATGCGTCGCCCGCGGCGGTGAGTGCCGGTCTGCGTACGATTGACTCGCTCGGTTGCGGCGGAAAGAAGATCGCGGTCCTCGGCGACATGCTCGAGCTCGGCGAGTACTCCGCGGAAGCGCACCGTACGGCTGGCGAGCAAGTGGCCGATGTCACCGATGTTTTTGTGGCGACAGGGGTGCGTATGGCAACCGCGGCCGATGCGGCGCGGACGAAGAACGCGCGATGCAAAGCGGTCCATACCGTAAAGAGTGCGGCAGAAGCAAGTGCGCTCGTGCGCGGGTTGCTTTCATCGGGAGACCTGCTTTATGTGAAGGGTAGTCAAGGTATGCGCATGGAGCGTGTGGTGCGAGAGCTCATGCGGGATCCCGCTCGCGCGAGCGAATGTTTGGTGCGCCAGGACAAAGCGTGGCAGACGCGCTAGTGCATGACATGTGTCGTGGCGAGGGCACGCTTCACTTTTCCCGCATGCTGTAGTATAATCCTCGTGTTGTTACGGACGCCCCGGTGGTGTGCCGATAACGCGGGGGAAGGCCCTATCGTCTAATGGTTAGGACATCGCCCTCTCACGGCGGTAATCCGGGTTCGAATCCCGGTAGGGTCACAGATTCCGTTTTCTCAAGATTTTTCGATTGATAATCCTGGGAAAGCCTGAAAATAAGCGCCAATTCTACGGTTCCAAAACCAGTTTTTCGGTCGTAGCAAATTCCTGCTGGAAAAATTAAGTTTTGGAACCGCTTGCGGAGGTGGGGTGGCAGTTTCAACCATTGGCTGGAAACTACATGCATTGCCTTATGCACTTCGGGAATGCTCATGGCAGGTGATACACTTGTCTGTGCACGGACCTGTTCCAATTCTAACTGCGCGAGCGTGTAATCTGCGTCAACCTGCTTCATACGCTCTGTAAATTGTTCTGTGCTGTACGTACCGGTCTCTGCGAGCTCGTAGAGTCTTTTTCGTCGCTGTTCGAGGGCATTACGTGTCTGTACCAAGGTCTGTTCATGTGTCATGAGCTCAGAGACGCGTGCATTAAACCTCGACGTTATCGCTCTGTTGAGGTAGGTCAAACACTCTTCGCTGGGTGTGACAGCTTCCAGAAGCTTCTGAAATTGGTCTTCTACCGCATCCTTGCGTATCGCCTTATTTCTTAGCGGGCACCCCTTGTGATAGCAGTGGTAGTATGCATAGTAACCATTTCTGCCTTTCGGACTACTTCCTGTGAGCATGTTTCTACACTCCGCACAGCGTATAAGGCGGCGCAGTGGAAACGACGGGTTGTTTCTGTCGTGGTGCACGCCATGTCGTACTCCGCACTTGCTTCGCTCGATAGCTTCCATTTCCTCTACGGTAATCATCGGTTGATGTCGACCGCGAATGTACTCCTCGCCGTGGTCCTCCTCGTGCCATGGGTCACGGACAAAACCGGCATAGAAGTACAGCGTCTCATTCAAGATCCGGTCAACAATCTGAATTGTCGCTTGTTTGCCGGTAATCCGCTCGAACCCATGAGCGTTCAGCATCTCCATCATATCAACTTGTCCCATGCCACCCGCAGCGTATGCCTTGAGTGCGTCACGAATAACGGGGAACAGTAATGGATGAGGGGTGTCCGGTGTGGTTTTCTTTTCACCCTTTCTGTGAGCGCCAACGCTTTCGTATCCAAGAAAACTCCGCCATGGCCATATCCCACGCTTAATTAGTTGGCGCATTCCGTTTTTACTTCGTTCCGAGCGGATTTCGTTATCGAACTCGGCGATCCCGGCCAGCATGTGTTCAAGTAAGCGCCCCTGAGGGTCGTCGCTGATTTCTTCAGAGACGGACAAAAGGCGCACACCGCTGTTGTTGAGTGTGACTCGAACCCTTACGTGGTCTTCAGTGTTGCGCGCAAAGCGGTCAATCTTATATACAACAAACGCCTGCACGTTATTTGTGGCCTTTGTTGCGTAGCTGATGGCCTGTAAGAACTTCGGTCGATTTGTGGATTTTGCGGAAACCCCCTCTTCTCGGTATACGTGTACAATGTTCCATCCTCGATCAGTACAGTACCTTCGGCAGCGCTGTTCCTGATCATCGAGTGATGTTCCGCCCACTTGGCTGTCGTCACTCACACGCACGTAGATCAGCACGTTGCTACCAATGGGCAAATCACCACGATGAGATCGAGCATGTTTTCGTTTTGCGATTCTTCGTTTCATAGTACTAGTACCATAATGGACGGTCCTAGCTTACCCGCGCTCCTGCTTCCATAGGAAGTGGCCTCGTCGGTAGGACCGCCCATTATGACAGGCGAGGATGCGGTCCTATGGATTTTTCGTGTGCAGCGATTGCACGGGTAAGCACGGGAATTATACCACTTCTACCAAACCTCTTCAGACGCAGTGGTCGTTGTAGACGTCTTCTCTGACACTGGTGCAGGGGATGTAGCTCCCTGCGTCTGGTCTACAGTCGACGTAGACGTTGCAACAGGACCTTCGACCGCTTTGTAGAACTTTTTGTTGTGCTTCCCTGATCGGCTAGTTATCTGTTTGCCAGCTTCAAGGATCTTAAGTGTGGCGCGTATCATTGCTTCGCTAATTTCGAGCCGCTCGATAAGGTCTTCGACGGTGACCTCACTGTCACTGTCTTTGATTGCGTCCAGGACATTATCACACACTGCGTTGAGGAGGTCCTCCTTATCTGTGTCGACCCCGTCATGTACAAACCGAGTTTTTACTCCAGGTACATCCTGCGGCTCCTCCACCCTAACCTTGAACGGACGTATTTCGTAGTCAGTGCGTAGTTTGCTTTGCCTGACCTTGAGGGTTCTATCCTCACGGTCAATAGCCAGGTGGGCGTCGACAGCCGCGAGGATATCGCCTGAGCCGCGAATGTTTTGCCCATGCTCAGTACTCCCTTGACCAAACTGAGTTTTTCGGTGGTGATGGATGAACACGACCGCGCGGTTGTTTGATGTTAGTTGCTTGATTGCCCCCATAAGCACAGCTATATCTTTTGCTGAATTTTCGTCCTTCTGGTGAAAGCGAACCAGTGAATCAAGAATTACCAGCGTAAACTGCTTCTCTTCTATGTACGCCGCCAGCGCGGCCAAGTGTTCAGGGTTGTCGAGGTACAGCGTGTTCGTAAACTGTGCTTCGATACAATTGGTACCACCAAGCTCGCCAAGAGCTTGAAATCGCTCTTGCACCAACCTGTCTTTGTTCTCCTTGTCAACAATAAGCACCTTGCCCTGTATTGTTTCGAAGTGCCCTAAGAAAGGTGTGCCGCGGGCGACAGCTCGGCTCAGTTCCAACATGAGGAATGACTTGTAACTTGACGGCGCGCCGGTAATTGCAGTAACCCCTCCCATCGGTATGAGGTGATTTGCAAGATACCGTGTGGGAGGGAACTCTTTAGCCATCAACGCGTCAAGTGTTATCGTGTCCATCACAAATGCCTCCGCCCTTGGCTTTTTTGAGCGCTCACGCTGCGTAATGCTTTCGAAAATACCCCGCATCTCTCGTGCTGGTAGTGGTTTCTCCACTTTAGTAGCATTCCAGTGTAACAGTGCTGGCCATGCAACATCGTTCCATAAGTCAAAGGGTATTTTGGCGATGATCTTACCAAGAAATCTCGTTGCACTGTCATTACGTTGCCCCTCTTGGATAAGCCCGGCACTAGCAGCAGTCGGGGGCGTTACCACCTCGGTGGCTGGTGTAGGTTTTCTCAGGTCAACCGTTTCGATGTGGGTTTGCTCCTGAAGCCTTGCCAACAGACCCGGACTCATGGGTTTAATTTCGTCTCTACTGAATGTACCCACCCACGAGTACGGGCCCTTTGTTGTAACGCTTGGAGGGGCAATTACGTACCCGCCATCCGCTCGAATGTCAACGAGCGTGTCTATTCGGGTCCTGTTGTTTATCAGCACTCCTGGATGTTGATAATAGTAGTGGTACCCTCCGCCGCCGGTTTCTGCTGTTGCAGTTGCGTCAAACTTTTCATATGGGCCGCCTTTTTCAACATCGACGACGACGATTCCGGATATCTTTCCTGTTACGATTGCGACATTCGCCTTTGGCCAATTAGTCCACCATCCCCTGATAGTGCTTTCATCCGCGATCTTAGACTGGTACTCCTTCCACTGAAGGAGGGGTTTCTTGTCTGGTCCTGTCGGGATTACTGAGAATCCCATCGATCGATACTTAAGTGCTGCCGTAAGTAGCACATTTTCGTTTTGATTAGTCATATACGTACTTTGTAATCATCAGAAACACGAATCCTTCCACCAACACGTCAGCAAGTGCATCACATGCATCCTGCATTTCCTGACTAATTACCGTCTCATCAAAAGGAGTCTGTGTAACACGTAGTGTTCCCATGTTTCTGGCGTAAGCCCACAGATGCTCTGCAGAAGCATCCATGAACATACGCTTCTCGTTGTGTGCGTAAGGAAGTGTGCGAACCTCGACAGGTTCTGCGCACGATATAATGACACTGCAACCGCAGTGCATCTTGGCGCAACAAAAAACATTGGTGGTGTACAAAAAACACCCCCAAACTAATGAGTAGACACATGCAATGATGTGTTCACTCATTAACCTAGAGGTGTTCCTTCTGCTGTTACTCGCCCATTCACTGAAGCGACTGCAGATGTGGGTGAGTTCACGCTAACTATCCCCACTAATATTCAATCCAGCATGTGTGAATCTGGAGACCATTGCCGCGGCCACTGGCCGTATGCTGCTTCAATGGACAAAGCATGCAATTTACAGACTAGGTGCGCTTACAAACAACGCACAAGTTCACTTCCTATAGGGTATTATACTACAAATAAAATAAAAAGCAAGTGACAGTGGATGGTTTGCGTGTCGTTTTGTTAAATTCAGTCTCAACATTACAGACTATTGCCTATTTTTAGACCCGCCGCGGAAAATTCTCAGCAAAAACGCGCGCGTACCCCATACCCACGGGTCCACATTGCACCCTGGGAGTCCCATCCGAACCACTCCCCCCACCCCCTACGAGACGATACCACCTACACCAATCCTCCAACCCCATCGCCTCCGTACTCGAGACCTCACGCACTCGGTCCTCATCGTAAGGGAAGGGACTGGGGAGGTGTTATCAGCATTAGTAACATGTAACAACAAATGATATGACATACTACATCGAACCGCTCTATGCTCCCGAGTACAGTGAGGAGTACGGATACCTCCCGACGGACGAACTCGTGGGCTACGAGCTGTGGGACAGCGACGGAAAGGTTGTAGCCTGCGCAGAGACGCGCGAGGAACTCCTTCCGATAGTCTATGGCATCGTGCGTCCCCCGCGCAGGAGAACTCCTAGCCCTACGGCGTCGCGCTAGGTGCACTCCGATCACTTACTCATCCCCCGCACAGGGGGTTTCTTCTAACACACACATCATGCAATCAGTAGCACAAGTACTGGGGGACCCATCCCCCTATACCGGCTCCGCACTCACGTATGCAAGCGTCAAAGCGCAGATCAAGGCGCGCTGGGGCGACAAAGAAGCGGAAAAGTACGATCCGTACACCAACTGCCTTACCTTCCGCGACTGGCTCGCCCGTGGGTACCGCGTCCGCAAGGGCGAGAAGTCGTTGCGGTCCGTCACGTTCGTTGAGAAAGAGCGGGACGACGGCACGGTGGAGCGCAAGTACCCAAAGACCGTATGCCTCTTCTACTACCTGCAGGTGGACAAACTGCCTGAGGAGACAATATGACCCCTACCACGCGCCGTATGCGCGTCTACGAGGCCCCGGGAACGGGGTGGCGCACCGATAGGGTACGCAAGCCCATGGTGCGCCTTAGCAACCGAATCCTGCTCCTGTGCGGCTTTACGGTGGGCACACAGGTATCTGTCCGCTACGAGGAGGACGCCGTCACCATTACTCGAGTAAGACATGCCTATGCAAACAACAACGAATCACCGCCAGCCGGTACCCTCGCCGATCGACCGGCTGGAAATACTCAAACAGCAAGCGTTCAATGTGCGCAATCCCGACCATCCCGCACGGCGTGAGATGGAACGGTTCATGGGTACCCACCAGCTCGCGATCCGCGTGGAGGAAGATGTCCAAACGCTGGGCACGCTGAAGCAGGAAGGCCTCATCGCCTTCCTTGCCACGCTCGTCCGCAACGGCGAGGTCATCGCGCAAGGGCGGGGTGCCGTGGTCCTCAGTCCCACAAACCAGTACATGGACCGCGCCATACACACCGCGTTCAACTCGGCGGTCTCTGATGCGGTCATCCGCGCCACGAAGGTGCTTGATACCTTCTCAGGGATACCGATGCCCAAGCAAAGGGAGCGCAGGGACATGCAGAAGGCGACCGAAAAACAGCTTACCTACCTCGGCGAGCTTATCCGCACCAAGTGCGTGGTACAGTCCCACCGCAAGATGCTGGAGGACAAGTTACCAACGCTTAGCAAGGATGAGGCGTCACGGATGATTGAAAAGCTACGGTAACAAACCATAATGTCCCTGCGCAGTGTCATGGGAGCAAAAAGTAACACAGAAGGCGGGTCTCCAAGGAGGTCCGCTTTTTGTGTGCGGTAAGAATATGTGTTGTGGTACGAAGGACTGTTGTGTAAGCAAGAATACGGCGTATTCTCAGGGCATCTTTACTAAGCAATATTACATACTTATGAAATACAAATCTTATGCCGGTTATCTCGTGCTCGCAGTGGCGGTCGCCGCACTTTCAATAGGCGCCACATGGACCTACGCGAACCTCACGGCAACCACCATTAATGCGTGTATATCCAAGATCGGCACCGTGCGCATCCTCGCAGACGGCGCACCGCTCAAGTGCATGAAGACTGAGCGCTTGCTCTCGTGGAACATCATGGGTCCCAAGGGTGACGTTGGACCGATGGGGCCTCAGGGCGTTCCGGGAGTCGGTTGGGACGAGTCACGTTTTGCGGCGCTCGAGGCGCGTACCACAGCGCTTGAGGCCACCCCAAGCGACCCTCCTACCGATCCGGAAGACCCAGGGGAATCACATGAAGATGGATTGTTTGCAGAGATTGTAAGTACTGATGCGGAAAGTGTAATCAGAGATGACGGCAAAGACTATGCCCAATTTACGATTAAGCTTGATCTTACCGCCTACGGTGATGATTATTTCGTGAGCGCGACAAGCACAGACGCACTCGGTTTAAGTGTTCGTGGTGATGCCGGGGCGGTTGCACACGGTATAGTGAGTAGTGCGCGGTCATCTACTGCAGACAAGGAAGGTGACGCGTTTCGCATCAATGAAGGCGAGACTGAGACATTCACACTCACAATAGCCTTTATCCCGGACAGCATTGGGTTTTACTTTGCGAGATTGGAACATGTTCAGTACGGCGACACAGCCACCACGCCGGTCGGCACAACACTTATGCTTGAGCCGGTGGAAGACTATGAGACAGACTACACAGCCGTGATGGATTAAGGGTAGTCGTACGTTTTACAGCAAAATCTGCCCCCTCCCTCGCGGATGGGGCTATTTGCGTTCCAATGTCCGACCGATACAAGCCTGATTATGTTTGGAGGTCGTTGGATTGGTACTACTCCACAACAACACGCAGGGGCCAGGCAAGTGGTTCGGTGAAGGGTAAGGTGACTTCTGTTAGTGGCCAGAGCCAACGGTTTTCATGAGACGCATCGAGACATCGAGTAGCTTGTGCGTACGAGAGGGCGACGTCTGTTAATGTTGCATCTCGCTGAGTGCCGGTGAAGTAACGCTTTGACATCCCAGTGATAGCCGTTCGGGTAACGTCGGTTGGGGCGAGTCTCATTGAGCTATAAGCATCCCCAGTGCAACCACTCTGACTAAAGAACACTTGGGGTCCCTCATCGGTCTGCAGATTTACCGTGGCTTGATCTGTATTCTGATTAAAGGTTAAAGAAAGCCCTGTTTCGGGGATAACACTGGAGTAGTATCGTACGTCTTCTTTACCCATGTAAATACCAAGATCTTGGCCACGACCATCCTCGAGTCGCAGAGTTGCACCACCTGTCCCTGCAGGCCCTTGGGGGCCTGTTTCCCCTCGTTCTCCCACTGGCCCCGGTTCACCTTGTGGTCCGGCAGGCCCTTGTTCGCCTTGCTTACCCTGAGGTCCAGCGTCACCACTATCGCCTTTGTCTCCCTTTGGGCCAGGATCACCTTGAGACCCCGCGGGGCCCGCTTCACCCTGTGGGCCGATAGGTCCGGTCTCACCTTGTTCCCCTTTCTCGCCCTGGGGACCGGAGATATTCCATGAAAGGAGCTTCTCGTGCTTTAGACACTGTATGGGGCTGCCATCGGGAATAATGCGCACTAGTCCTATTTTGGACACGCATGCGTTGATGGGGGTATCCGCGAGCTGTGCGTAAGTTAGGGTGCTGGTAAGGGTGAGTGCGACGACTGCAATGCCGAGGCCTAGTTTTGTAGTTTTTGTCATATGACATCAGTTTAACACTTGTGAGGGTTGGAGCAATTGCAGAGATAGCGTAGCGTGCGCCACTCGAGACTATCTTGCTTGCCTTATCCATTAGCAAAGCGTGAGAATCTGGGGTAAAATGGCACATACTGTCTAGTACACATGTCTGATATTACCGAATACCATACGAAGTACTTTGCCTATGAGCTCACGCGCGAGTACTCTTCGGATGACCTACAGAAATTTACCCGCACTCTCCTTAATGCCAAGGTTGATCTCAATCCGCACCAAGTCGAAGCGGCTCTGTTTGCGTTTCGCTCCCCATTCTCAAAAGGAGCTATTTTGGCCGATGAGGTTGGTCTGGGCAAGACCATAGAAGCGGGTATTCTCCTTTCTCAAAAGTGGGCGGAGAAGAAACGAAAAATTCTTCTCGTGATGCCGTCGAGCCTGCGAAAACAGTGGCAACAAGAGCTACAGGATAAGTTCTATTTACCCTCCCTCATTTTGGAAGCTGGAACCTTTAATGCTCGCCTCAAGTCTGGCACAAGTAATCCATTTGAAACCAAGGATGCAATCGTCATTTGCTCCTATCATTTTGCCAAAGCGAAAGCCGAGTACATAAAACGAGTAAGCTGGGACATCGCGTGCCTGGACGAAGCGCATAGACTCCGTAACGTCTACAAGAAAGAAAACAGGATTGCGAATGAGATCAAGGATGCACTCGTAGGCGTTCCCAAAGTACTCCTTACCGCCACACCACTACAAAACTCTCTCCTAGAGCTCTATGGCTTGGTCAGCCTCATCGATGAACAACTTTTCGGGGACATCGAAAGCTTCCGCGCGCAGTTTACCCGTGCGTCAGAGGACAGTCTCATTGACCTGCAAACACGCATAAAACCCATCTGCAAGCGAACATTGCGCAAGCAGGTACCCGACATTCCGTACACTAATCGAATCGCTATCACACAGGAGTTCATCCCGACCGAGAAAGAACATCAATTGTACGAGGAGGTTTCGCTTTATCTCCAAAAAGCAGACTTGTTTGCGCTTCCGAAGTCACAGCGTCACCTCATGACACTCATACTCCGTAAGCTCCTCGCGTCTTCATCCTTTGCAATCTCGAGCACACTGTACAAGCTCGCCTCAAAACTGGAGAAGTATCTTGAAACAGGGACACTCGGCGTCGACGACGTGTCTGATATCCTCGAAGAGGATGAGCGTGAACTGTATGCCGAACACCAAGACGAAGTCGCGGACGAAGAAGAAGCGCCTGCCGGACCGACGTATAGCATGGCAGAGAAGCAGGCAATAGAAAATGAGATACAGACACTGAAACGCTATCACGAGCTCGCACAGTCTATAGAGCACAACGCTAAGGGTGACGCCTTGATCGAGGGCCTCGAGCGGGGATTTACTGCGCTCCAAGCGAACAATGCTCCGCAAAAAGCCGTCATATTCACCGAATCGACACGTACGCAAAACTACCTCTTTGACATCCTGAACGCCATTCCCGCATACACAGGGAAGGTGCTCCTTTTTAACGGTACCAATACAGACCAGAAGACTAAAGAGATATATGCGGCGTACCAGAAGAAGTATGCGGGCACCGATCGTCTCAGTGGTTCTCGGAGTGCCGACACACGCGCGGCACTTGTCGATGCGTTTCGGGATGAGGGCATGATACTTATCGCCACTGAGGCGGCAGCGGAAGGGATAAACCTTCAATTTTGTAGTCTACTTGTAAACTATGACCTCCCATGGAACCCACAACGTATCGAGCAGAGAATCGGTCGCTGTCATCGATACGGACAAAAGTTTGATGTGGTCGTCATAAATTTCCTCAACAAAAAGAACGCAGCGGACCAACGAGTATACGAGCTCCTCAACGAAAAGTTTAAGCTCTTTAGTGGCGTCTTTGGGGCAAGTGATGAAGTGTTAGGCGCAATACAGTCCGGAGTAGACTTTGAAAAGCGCATCGTACAAATCTATCAGTCGTGCCGTAGTGAAGCAGAGATCAAGATAGCGTTTGACACGCTCCGCGCAGAGCTTGATGAACAGCTCACCAGTAAGATGACCGAAGCACACAAGAAGCTTTTTGAGAATTTTGACGAGGAAGTACGAGAAAAACTTAAAGTGCAAGATATTCAAACGAAGCGAGCACTCGAAACACAAGAAAAGTATCTTTGGCAGCTTGCACAGCACTTCCTCGGGACCCATGCGACATTTGACCCTCATGAGTACCGACTTGAGCTTCATACTGCACCTGCGGAAGGAATCCCAACAGGGGTGTACCACATGGACTACCGCAAAAACGAGCCACACCACTTTCGTATTAACTGCCCGCTTGCTGAGTGGCTTTTAGAGACGGCAAAGACTGCACCTACACCCGAAAGTACTGTTCGATTCAACTACACCGACACACCTACCAAGATCAGTGTGCTTGAGCCCTTGGTCGGTCAGTCAGGAGTCTTGTCACTCAATCTGCTCCGTGTGGCTGGTGCTGATACACAAGAGCTGTTGGTCTTTTCCGGGGTCTCACATAACGGCGTGACGCTTGAGGACGACCAATGCTATCGACTCTTTTCACTCCACGCCAACACCATTGCGCCTGATATGCAACGAAGTGAGCTACTCTCACAGCATTTCACACGCAAGCAACAAGCCATACTGAACGACATCGCCGACCGCAACAGCGTATTTTTCCAGGAAGAGTCCACAAAGCTCGAGAAGTGGGCTGACGACAGAAAGGCCTCTCTCGAAAAGGATATGAAGGACACGAAGCTCCGTGTGCGTGACCTCAACCGCGAGGCACGACAAGAAAAAGATCTTGCTAAACAGCTCGAAATACAGAAGTGCCTCAAGGACGCAGAACGGAAGCTCCGCACCTTACGGCAGAATATTTTTACTGCTGAAGACGAGATAGAGGCCGAACGTGAGCGCCTTATCACCGATTTGGAGCGACGCCTCGAGCAAAGCACCACTGTAGAACCAATTTTTAGTATCGGGTGGGAGTTGGTATAATCATGTCATCATGGAAAACAATTACAAAAAACTCATTGAGACGTTGAAGCACATTTTTCAGGTTGACCGAGCTGACTTGGACTTTGGCATATACCGCATACTCAACCAAAAGCACGAGGAGATTACCACCTTTCTGGAGAAAGACCTGTTGCCACAGGTCAAGCGCGAGCTTTCGGCATATGAGGCGGGGGATCATGACGAGATCACTCGTGAGTTGGACGAAAAGATTGCCAGTTTTCGCAAGGAAGGCTTTTCCGATGAACAGATAAATGCGAATGCCAAGATACAGGAGCTCCGTAGCAAGCTCACGAACGCAGGGCATACAGCAGAGCTGGAAAACGAAGTGTTCTCGCACTTGGTGCGTTTTTTCGAGCGTTACTACGAAGAAGGTGACTTCATCAGTAAGCGTCGCTACAAGGATGGTGTGTATGCTATCCCGTACGAGGGTGAGGAGGTTAAGCTCTACTGGGCTAATCACGATCAGTACTACATCAAGTCCAGTGAGCGATTCAAGGATTTCTCGTTCAAGGTGGCGGGTAAAGGGATACATTTCCGTATCCGTGAAGCGGAAACAGACGCAAATAACAACAAGAACATTTCCGGCAAAGACCGTCGATTCGTGCTGTGTAAAGAAGATTTTTGGCAGGAAGACGGGGAAGCACTCAATATCTACTTTGAATATGTCAGCGTGGAGGGGAAGAAGAAACAAGAAGAGTGTAGCGCTGAAGCCGTGGCAGTTTTACGGAGCGCTCTACCACAAGAGTGGCTTGCACTTTTAATGACGCTGGCACCCACCGAAAAGCAGGCGAATCGAACGGTCTTGGATAAATTCCTTACTTCGTATACTGCCCGCAACACCTTCGACTACTTCATCCACAAAGACCTCAGCACGTTCCTCACGCGCGAGCTCGATTTCTACATCAAGAACGAAGTGATGTTCCTGGACGACATTGAAAACGAAAATGCTCCCCGTGCCGATCA
Source organism: Minisyncoccota bacterium (assembly GCA_041920275.1). Lineage (GTDB taxonomy): Bacteria > Patescibacteriota > Minisyncoccia > Phycocordibacterales > UBA12088 > UBA12088. Next base: position 20,508 of record JAYRSE010000025.1, read on the forward strand.
GTACCTTGCGAAGGTTAAGGTGATTCGTGCTATCGCAAGGAAGCTCATCCGCATGCTTGCTCAGCTCGAAGACTTCCAGAAAAAGCTCTGGGAGAAGAAAAAGTTTGTGGTCGGTACCGGCTACTGTATCACGCTCGACCTTGTGCCCGAGCAATACTTTGACGCTATTCTCGCGAGCGACGCTCAGCGAGCAGAGTGGAAGCAACTCGGCTTTATTGACGACACGACCACGCTCGACCATGAATACCTACGCACGCACCCGACACTCTCTATAGACACAAAATTCTTCCCAGAGTGGCGCGACGAGCTACTAGCAAGCTTTGACAATTTGGATGAGCGAGTGAACGGGGTCATGATCAATTCCGAGAACTTTGGCGCACTCAATTTGTTGCAGGAGCGGTACAAGGAGCAGATAAAAGCGATTTATATTGATCCCCCGTATAACGCGCCCGGAACAAGTGAGATTCTATACAAGAACGATTTTTACCACAGCAGTTGGTTGTCATTGATGCAAAATAGAATTGCCGTAAGCAAAAATTTACTTATTGAAACTGGTGTCCAGACAACAGCTATTGATGAGAATGAGCAGGAGCGGCTTAGTATGGTACTAGATGCCATTTTTCAAGGTTATGACCGCAGTAATGTAACAGTCATTCATAATCCGAGAGGTGTTCAGGGGAAAGGCTTTTCTTATTGCAATGAATTCTCTATTTTTACTTTCAAACATGGTTCACATTTGCCATTGAAAAAACTCGATACATCCAAACAAAAACCGCTAATGAAGACTGGGTCGAATTCTTTGCGGTCGACTGGACAGAACCAGTTCTATCCAATCTATGCGAAAGATGGTGTTGTGGTTAGGATTGGCAATGTTCCTGGGAAAGACGTACACCCAATTGCTCAGGTGGTTTCTTTGCCTAACGGCGAATTTGAGATTTGGCCATTAGACACAGATGGTAACGAACGCAAGTGGAGATATGTGGCCGGTTCGCTCTCACCCCTAATAGATCAACTAGAAGTTAGACCGGGAAGAGAGGTTGGTAGCATGACAGTCTATCTTGGCAAATCAGAGCAAGCATTTAAAACAGTGTGGGATGGGCCGGAGTACAATGCCGCCGAACACGGAAGCACATTACTAAAAAAAATGGGCATTATTAATTTTGACTTTCCCAAATCTATTTTTACCGTACGTGATTGTGTCGATATTTGCTTACAGAGTTCAAAAAACCAAACGGTTTTAGACTACTTCGCCGGCTCCGGCACAACAGGTCACGCTGTACTTAAGCTCAACCGCGAAGATAACGAGAAAGAACATGGAAGTGGTCAGCGAAAATACATTCTTGTCGAGATGGGTGCGTACTTCGACACTGTCACCAAACCTCGCATGCAGAAGGTGGTGTACAGTGACGAGTGGAAGGATGGTAAGCCACAGGATAATGGCGAAACGGGGACACGGGAGCACATCATCAAGTACAGTAAGCTCGAAAGCTACGAAGATACCCTCAACAACCTTAGGCTTGCGCGCTCCAAGGAGCAACAATTGGCTCTTGATACGAGCAATCGACTTCGAGAAGACTATGTCCTCGGGTACATGTTGGACATAGAGACCAAAGGTAGTGTGCTTTCGCTTGATACGTTCAGGAATCCTTTCGCGTACACTATCGAACTCGCCACCGACGTCGTGGGTGAGACGCGCAAGACTCCGGTCGATCTAGTAGAGACCTTCAACTACCTCGTCGGACTTAAGGTCGCCACCATGCGTCGCTATGGCGAGCACTTGCTCGTGGTAGAAGGGCGCACGAGGGGTGGGGAACGGACGCTCGTCATTTGGCGCAACCAAGACGTGGTAGACAGTGCCGGCCTTGATGACTTCTTTCAGAAACAACAGCTGAGCGCCACTGACTTTGAGTATGACCGCATCTATGTAAATGGCGACAATAATCTGGAGAATCTCAAGACAGAGGGTGCCCAATGGAAGGTGGGGTTGATAGAGGAAGAGTACCATAAGCGCATGTTTGCCTAATATGCCACGAGCAGTGACACAGAGGCCGGTGCGTTTCGATCAACGGTTGGTGCTCAATCGGTGGTTTCTTTCGCTCCTCGATGTAGTAACCTTTGACGACCTTGCCAAAGACCTCAAGGATGTACGTCTGGAAGGGTACGACGAGAATAATGTTTCTCGTTTTTACCACGTACTCGTGACGCGTCTGTTTGCGCACAGCGGTATCTCAAACGAACAGCTCTTGCGCTATGATGAGAACATTTTTGCCCATACACAGCGCATTAGCGAGAAGCGCGATGAGCGTATCGCATGGAAGTACTTTCAGTACCTGACACTCCTTGCGACCGAAGTGTACTTGGACCGTTGGTTCGCCAACAAGGGTGTGCTCTGTGCCGAGCTCAATACCTTTCGCGAAGCGTTCAATGACCAACTACCCCTTGCTGACAGGATAGAGGAATTTACGGTGCCCGGCTTGTCCAAACTTGCGTTTTGGTCTGCGACGGGTAGCGGTAAAACGCTCCTCATGCATGTGCACTTGCTACAGTACATGCACTACGCCAAAAAGCATGGGGCAGAAAAGCACATCAACAAGATTATTCTCATTACACCGAACGAAGGTTTGTCCGCACAACACCTGAGCGAGCTAGAGGCATCGAGTATTCCTGCGCAGATTTTCAATAAAGGTACTGGTACTGGCATTATCCCGTTCCATGGTGGTAGTTATGGCAATGAGAAGTCAGTGGAAATAATCGAGTACACAAAGCTCCGAGAGGAAAGTAAGGAAAAAACAGTGGCCCTTGAGGCTTTTGAACACAACAACCTAGTGTTTATCGATGAAGGGCACAAGGGTGCCGGTGGTGACGTGATCAAAAAGTATCGTGACACTCTTTCGGAGGATGGTTTTGCCTTCGAGTACTCAGCAACCTTTGGGCAGTCTATCAAGGCTGCGTCTACGGGAAAGAGGAAAGCGCTCGAGCAGGAATATGCGAAAGCAATCCTTTTCGATTACTCTTATCGTTTCTTCTATCGTGATGGGTATGGAAAGGACTACAAAATACTCAACTTGGATGATGACACTGATGAGCATATTCGCACGCTCTATCTAACGGCGGGACTTCTTTCGTTTTACCAACAGGTCAAGCTCTACGGAAGTGCACGGACTTCGTGGCAGGAGTATCTACTTGCGTCACCGCTTTGGATATTTGTCGGTGGAAAGGTGACCGCTGTGCGTACCGTAAACGGAAAGGAGGTTTCCGATGTCGTAGACATTTTACTCTTCCTTCGCAATTTTTTGCGCAATACCACACAAGCGACGGCAAACATCGCGAGCTTACTTTCCGGGAATACGGGACTTGTGGTCAATGGGAAAGATGTCTTTGCAAACACGTTTAGCTATCTCGCGACAATTCCGGGGAAGCCAACAGATGTGTACGCAGACATACTCACGCATGTTTTCCTCGCGAATGGTGGAGGGGAGCTTCATATTGAAAACCTCAAGGGTGTCGAGGGTGAGATTGGGCTACGCGTCGGGAATAGTGAGTACTTTGGTCTTATCAACGTAGGCGACGATACGAAATTGCTGAAGCTCTGTGAGGATACGGGATTTGTGGTGTCAGAGCGAGAGTTTGGCAAATCGCTATTCCGTGACATAAACACCGCTGATTCGAAAGTGAACCTGCTGATTGGGTCCAAAAAGTTTACCGAGGGCTGGAGTAGTTGGCGCGTAAGCTTGATGGGGCTTATGAACGTAGGAAAAAGTGAGGGCTCGGAGATTATTCAGCTGTTCGGACGTGGTGTGCGCCTGAAAGGGAAAGGTATGTCACTGAAGCGGACAAAGATGCTCGAGGGCGTACGGCCACCACGGCATATTGAGATACTCGAAACGCTGAATATCTTTGGTGTGCGTGCGGATTACATGAAGGCGTTTAAGGAGTACTTGGAGGAAGAAGGTCTACCGAGCAATGAGACAGTCCAAATTGTCCTACCTGTCATCAAGACGTTTGACCCCAGTAAACGTCTCAAGATACTCCGGATCAAAGAGGGTATCAGTTTTAAGCGTGATGGGGGCAAGGTGGTTTTTGGGCTCGAAAAAGATGTGCGTATGCCTGTCGTTGAGCTTGATTGTTACCCAAAGCTACAAGCAATTATGGGTGGGGTGTCAGCAGGTACCACACAGAACCCTCATCTGGGTATACTTACTCCGGCACACACAGCGTTTTTTGATTACGAACAGATTTTCTTTGAGCTCCAAAAGTACAAGTACGAAAAGAGCTGGTACAATGTGGCCTTGTCAATCGAGGGTATTAAAGCGGTCTTGGAACAGACGAGCTGGTATAAGCTATATATTCCAAAACAACAGCTGGACATGGGCGACTACACACGAGTACGGTACTGGCAAGGTATCGCCACATCGCTCCTCAAGAAGTATATGGTAGCTCTCTACAACTTCCGCAAGGCGGAGTGGGAAGAGCCGTACTTGGAGTACCATGAGATGGATGAGAACGACACGAACCTTATCGAAGAGTACCAGACGTTTGTGGGTGACTCAGAGAAAACGCTCATAGAGAAGCTTACGTCACTCAAGACACTCCTTGAGGATGTGAAGAAAAATTCCCGTCAGATCACATCAAAGGATGTGGGGGTCTTTGCATACGGTGGCTTTACGCCGTTTACCTTTGACCGGCACTTATACCAACCTCTGATACACATTGAGGCAGGAGTAGGGCTACAACTTACGGTTAAGCCGGTGCACTTGAACGAAGGGGAGTATAAGTTTGTCACAGACCTACAGACTTTTTATGAGACGCATAAGGATGGCTTTGCGAACAAAGAGCTTTTTCTTTTGCGGAACAAATCCAAAGAGGGTATCGGTTTTTTTGAGGCTGGTAACTTTTACCCAGACTTTATTATGTGGGTACTCGATGGGGACACTCAGCATGTTTTTTTTGTCGATCCGAAGGGTATTCGAAACCTTGATTTGGAAAACGACCTGAAACTTAACTTCCACGAGAAGATTAAGGCAAAGGAGCTTCAGCTGGGAGACACCCGTGTGCACCTGCATTCGTATGTTATATCGGTGACGCCCTTTGACCAGCTCTTGAATTATCAAGGAGACATAAAAAGTCTTGAGCGAAAGAACGTGCTGTTTCAGACTATGGACGGAATATACATACAGAAGCTATTTAATAACATTTTTGCTGAGTGTTAGGACAGTAACACTTTTACTCAAACCATCATGATCAAAAGCGCACAACAGTACCAACTCTCGGAGATCTTTCAGAACGAGCGTGACGTGAAGTATGTGATACCCCGATACCAGCGTGAGTACACGTGGGGGAAAGATAACTGGGAGGAGTTGTTGGATGACATACAAGAAAGCGAAGGGGACCATTTTATCGGTTCACTGATTTGCATAGATAGGGGTAACGATACGTTCGCAGTGCCGGAGCTTGAAATAGTTGACGGCCAACAGAGATTGACGACGATCTCCATTCTTTACGCGGCCATCTACGAAAAGCTGAAGTCGCTTGCACCCTCCGACGATTTGGATATCCAAAACGACATATACAACCTACGGCACAGACTCGTTCTTCGGAGTAACCGAGGAGAATTGCGTTTATCTCCGTCGCAGCAGAATTTTAATTTGAACGATTACAGTTCTATTTTGCGCGACATAGGTGTGGTTGATGTGGCGCAGGATGTCCAAAACAAGGGCAACCGCCAAATTTACAGATCATTCCGATTCTATAGGACGAAGCTTGAGAATTTTACTATTGAGGCACTTTTAAGCTTGCTCTCGCAGATAAACAAGGTGCTTGTCGTAAAAATTGAAGTCAACTCCCACTCGGATGCGTTCGTGCTGTTCGAAAGTTTAAATAACCGCGGAGTACCACTTTCCGCGATTGACCTCATCAAGAACAAGCTACTTGCGGAGCTTGAGCGAAAAGAGCACGTATCGATTGACGTTGCGTTTGGGAAGTGGAGGCAGATGGTTGAAAATTTACCTACTTATCCCATCCAAGAACGATTTCTACGCCACTTCTACAACGCCTACAAGAGTGACTGTACGATCAAGGTTGACGGCATGACTCGTGCAACCAGGTCAAATGTAATAAAGATCTATGAAACACTCATCGAGCGTGATCCCGAAGCGATATTCGACCGTATGTACGAGAAGTCTCGCATCTACCATGATCTTCTCTCGCCAAACGAGGAGAACTATATTGTGTCAGACAAATTTGATGCGGAGCTGATTGATCTTGTGAACGTGCAGGCAGCCCCGTCCTACGCATTACTTTTGTACTTGTTCTCTGAATGTGGTCCCCACGAAGAAAGTTTCCTTCGTGATACGGTCAATCTGTTAACCAAATACTTTATACGAAGAAATTTGACAGATTTCCCAGGGACTAGAAATCTAGACCAAATTTTCATCGACCTGATTGATGAGTTTACGGTAAATCCTGCAAATCGTAACACAGCGTTCATAGTGCAATTTTTGACTACCCCAGAACGCTTTGCGAACGTCGACATGTTGACTGATCGCCTGAACGGTAACATGTATGAGTTAAACACAGATACCACACGGTTTTTACTAACAAAAATAGAAGAGAGGCAGACTGCGACGCGGGAGCGCAAGACAGATTTTTGGGAACGTGACAAGTCAAACAAATTGGTATGGACAATTGAGCATATATTCCCGGAGGGAAGTAACATCCCAGCATCATGGACAAATATGATTGCAGGCGGTGATGCAGAGAAAGCGCGCATGCTACAAGCGAAGTACGTGCACAAGCTTGGGAATCTGACACTAACGGGATACAATGCATCACTTTCTAACTTTGAGTTCGAAAAAAAACGTGATAGAACCGACAAAAGTGGCAGGCATATTGGCTATAGGAATGGGTTATTTCTAAACAGAGGTCTTGCGGAAGCGGATACATGGACCATTGAGGACATTGAGGAAAGGACAGCAAAACTAGTGACCGAGGCGCTCACATTACTCACTGTAGAGGGAGAGGATTGAGTGATTGTGAGGAAAAGCATGACGTGTAAATTATCTACGCGTTGTCCCCGCCTAGCGAGGATATCGACCTCTCCTCGGTCTCTCCGTTTGCAAACATCGTTAGTCGTTCAATCGGTGTTTGATTCCCGAGTCCGCCATGCTTCCGTTCGTGGTTAAAGTGATCCACGAAGCGGTACAGTGAACGGCGTCTGTCGACACGGTCGGCAAAACGGTTCTTTCGATGCCATTCTTCCATGAGTGTGCGTATGACACGTTCCGCCTTGCCGTTGGTCTGTGGGGTACGAGGTTTCGTGAAGTGTTGCGTGATGTTGTGTTCA
>JAYRSE010000026.1:0-20133 GCA_041920275.1 Minisyncoccota bacterium
GACTAGGAGTCTCACTGCTCGCTTCGCTGCGCTCACAAAACCACTCGGTTTTGTGGTATTCCTCCACGGGGAAACTCCCGTTTCCCCGACCCCCTTTCCGTTCGAGTCCCAGTCCGGCATCATCGCCTCGCTAGCACTCGTCTCTGCTGCCGGACTAGGACTCGAACCTAGATAGACGGGACCAAAACCCGTAGTCCTACCATTAGACGATCCGGCAATACACACTAGCGTACCATAGTTTGTCACTTTTTCTAGTGCGTTTTTTCACCCGTGTCGCCGGACGGACAGGTCGGAACATAGCTCCCAAAACTTCCCGAGCGAAATGGTCGCTCCTGAAGCGCAGGGGTGCCCGCCCCCACCCAACACCGAAGCGACCGCCAGTGCGTTCGGTGTGTGGTGCTTGAGTGAACGCACACTGCACTTCACTTCCCCGCCCCTGATCGCAAAGAGCACGACCGCACTCTCATGCCGCTTGGCGAGCAGGTTGCCGCACAAAGACTCGTGTGTCGTGATGTTGTACGCAGGCACTTCGTATGTACCGATACGGAGCGTACACGGCGGCGTTTGTACGAATCCTTCGATCTCTTTGTCCACGTACCGCGCGAGCACCCCGCCCTTTTCCAGGATCTCTTCCATGGGCACCTCGAGCACGGCAAGCATGGATGCGGGGTCGTCGCGAAAGATCGAAAGGTAGTGCGACACATATCCGGTGTCCGCATACTTCCCAAGCCACAGGTCGCCGTCTTCCACATGCTCAATGACCACGGGCACCGGCTCGGCGGGAAACAGTGTGCGCCACGCAAGCGACGCGCCGGAATGCGAGGGATCAGCGATGAGCGTGGCGTGCGGGTGCTCTGCAAAGAGCGGTGTGACGTGCTCGCACGCTTCCGCATGGTGGTCGATCACCGTTATCGCACACCCGAGCGTGATCAATTCGGAAAGCCCCAACACACAGTCGACGATGTACACATGCGTTTCCGCAGTGACGGCGGAACGGATCGGCGCAAACTCCGCCTCCGTATACGCGTGTCGCAGGGGGAAGGTCCGGGCGTGCGGGAACGCACGAAGCACCACACCGGCCGCCATGGTACCGTCGATGCACCCTTTGTGATATATCACGCAAACCTCCTGAGATGCCATACGCTAAGCAATATGCAGTCTACCCCAAACCGAACCTTCCGCGCACCCCTTCCGGGGTGACGACGCCCGCTTGGACGCTCCATGTCCCATCGAGCGTTTCGCCATAGGTACCGCCCGGGTCCCACGTTGCGGTGAGGTACGAACAATTCGGGATGAGCAGGTTCTTCCACAACGCCCGTCGGTACTGAGCGACGGTATCCAAACCGTCCCGCTTCATACGTTCCTCGAGCGCGGCGATGAATCCGCGATGGGTCACGACCAGCAGACGCTCTTCGGGCCGACCGGCAAGGTGCTCGAGCGCTCGCCGAGCGCGAGCATGGAATTCCTCGAGGTTCTCTTCATCGCTGTCTCGCCACTCAAGCTCCCGCGCATGCAGGTATATGCGCGCCATGGTGAAAAGCGAACGAGGGTGCAGCCAGTGCATACCCCAGAGCGCACGGGGGCGACGCAACTCCATAAAGAGTTCGCTGTACTCCACCTCCACGCCAATGCGTTGCGACACCGTCTGTGCGGTCTCGAGCGCACGTTGGTACGGACTTGCAATGATGCGATCGATCGGCAGTTTTGAGAAGTGTTCGGCGGCGGCGCGCGCCTGCATGCGCCCCTGTTCGGAAAGCGGTGTCTCCGGGTACTGATGTACGAATCCCCGATTGCCCGGAGTTTCGCCATGCCGAAGAAAATAGATCGTTTTCATAGGGTCACTGAATGGCACCTCACGTATGGGAAGGGACGGTCATTATACCGGAGACCCCTCGGACTCTTCTTTCTCAATGGTAAGCAGGTGTGTATGATCGTTCCAACATAAAAGACGCCACTTGTTGCGCTCTTCTTCTTCGGGGCGATACCTGCAGATCGTCACACCGGTATTCACCGGCGCGAAGAAACGCGCCATACGGTGAGTGGCGACGGGGTCCGGCATACCCTCGGTGAGCATGGCGGCGATGATGACCCGCATGAAGCCGGCGTGGGTCACGACCGCGAGATGGCGCTCCGTACGTTGTGTGAGGTACGAGAGTGCGTGGTTCGCTCGCGCATGAAGATCGAAGTACGTGTCTTCGTCGGCATAGCGAAACGAGGGGTCGTCGTAGTGCGCGTGAAGAGCCGCGAGGTACGCCCTGCCCTCGGGTGTCTTGTGTGGTGTTCCGATAAGCGAGGAAGGCGGCAAATATTCACGGAACATATCGTGCAGCTCGAGCGAAACGCCGGTCGCCTCCCGTATGTACTCTGCGGTCTGTGCCGCACGGCGCATCGTGCTCGTAAGTATCGCCCGTATCGGCGCGTGCTTCATGCGCTCTGCGACGCTGCGGGCCTGCCGGTGTCCCAGCTCGGTAAGCTCCGATTCCGCACCCTGAAAGACCCCCGAAACATTGTCGACACTTTCGCCATGTCGGATGAAGTAGATGAAAGTATCGTTTGGCATAGTGTTGTAACACTTTCGCACGGAATATCACGCGGTCTCCGCCCCCAAATGTTCAATGAGCGCAAGCTCGAGCGGCAAAGCGGGCAGATAGGTGGTACCCGCCTCGAGTGAAGCGGAAAGAAGACGAGTGAGCAAGCGCGAGTTCAGGGTATCCTTTGCATCCCGTGCATACCGCTCGATGCTCGCCCACTCTTCGGGGGTGAACTCGGGCTTGAGCGTATGAGCAAAGGTCGGCGCAGTGCGTACCAACAGCGCCGCACGAATGAGACGCAAGATGAGCGCGAGGGTCGTTTTTACGTTGCCGTTCTCGACCAGCGCATGTACACGGGCGAGGGTCGAGTCGAGGTCACGCACCACGATCGCGTCGAGCACCTCTACGAGCGCCACACTGCGAGGCGCTCCCGTGACCCGCTCCACGTCGGCATGAGTGAGCTCCTTTTCGCCGGTACTTGCGATCACCTTTTGCAAAATGCCGTGCGCGTCTCTGAACGCACCGTCGGCAAGAAGTGCAATGAGCTCTGCTCCCGCTTGCTCGATCTTGCACCCTTCGCGCTCTGCGGTCGATCGAATGAGTTCGGTGAGCAGTGTGGACGTCGGACGTTTGAGGGTGAATATCTGACAGCGCGAGAGTATGGTCTCGGGTATCTTATCCACTTCGGTGGTCGCGAGTATGAAGACCACGTGGAGCGGGGGCTCTTCGAGTGTCTTCAGAAGCGCGTTCCACGCATCCTTGGTGAGCATGTGCACCTCGTCGATCACGTACACCTTGTACCGCGACGAGAGCGGGAGCATGTGTGTTTCTTCGCGCAACGCACGGATGTCATCGATGCCGCGGTTCGAAGCGGCGTCTATCTCGACCAGGTCATGGTCGGCGGTTCCTATCTCGCGTGCAAAGATACGTGCGAGGGTGGTCTTGCCGATGCCACGGCTCCCGACAAAGAGGTACGCATGCCCGATCTTGTCGGTGCGGATCGCGCTTTGCAGGGCCTCGACGACCTGCTCTTGCCCGCGCACCTCTTCGAAAGTACGGGGGCGGTATTTGCGGTACAGTGCATCTGACATGTACACTCAGTATATCACAGCCGACGCCACCTGTGCGCAGTGCGGTCACGCCACCTTGCTCACATATATCGAAAACACCGCCCCGTCAACACTATTTTGTCGAGAGACCGTTCCGTGGCGTTTGTGAAGTCTCGATCCCTCATCCAAATGTTTACTTCGGTACGGTTTTCTCAAAAGAGCGTACGGAGGGTGTAAGCGGGTACGCGGTCACTCCCCTCGAAGCACCACGCTCACTTCCGCGGCAGTATTGCACTGCATCAAGCGGTCGCGCAGTATCGCCGCTCCCTCGAACCCGTGCACGTACGCCTTGAAATGCTTTTTCATGACCGAAAATGACTTGTGCGGGCAGAGCGCCTCGAACGCAGTGCAGTGCTCCACAAGCACCCGCATGCGTTCCGCATGCTCCGGTATTCGTTCCGAGAAGAGCCACGGGTTGCCGAAGATCCCCCTACCGATCATGACACCATCCGCGCCCGACTCCAGAGCTCGTTCTCGCCCCTGTGCGACGTTCGCCACATCGCCGTTCCCGATGATGCAGGTGCGGGAATTACCACTTACATACTGTAATTTATTACGTAATTCAACCGCTCGGCGCACGTGCTCCCACCGTGCGGGTACGTCGCTCATCTCTTTCCGGGTGCGCGCATGGATGGTGATCGCGGCCGGCTCTTCGGCCAGGAGCTCGGGAAGCCAAGTTTCAAGCGCTATGGAGTTGTAGCCGACGCGTGTTTTCACCGAAACGGGTATTCGTCCACGAACGCCCCGCTTGGCCGCACGAATGAGCTCGCGCGCAAGCGGAGGGTCTTTCATAAGCGCCGCTCCCGCACACTGCTTCTCCACACTTCGATCCGGACACCCCATGTTGAGGTCGACCCCGTCGAATCCGAGATCGGCAATGAGTCCCGCGGCGTACTCCATCATTGCCGGGTGTGCGGTGAAGAGTTGTGCCACGATCGGGCGTTCGATCGGGTCGAACCGCAGATCGAGCATGAGCGGATTTTCGGCATCCGCAAGATGCTGTATCTCACGTGTATGGTAGAGCCCGTCTGCGGAGACAAACTCGGTCCACAGCACATCGGGCTTGCCGTAGCGGGCGATGATCCACCGAAACGCCGCGTCGGTCACGTCGGCCATGGGGGCAAGCACGAAGAATGGACGCGAAAGCGAGTGCCAAACATCAGACATACGTATGCGCTATCCTACGGGTGCGAGAGGAAAAATGCAACCAACGCGACGTGGACGGATCTACTGTTTCGAGACATCGGGTTTGGGCACCGTGTTCTTCTCACATCGGATGGTGTCACCGGCATGCAATGTATCGCGCAAAATGCTGTCGGCGACCGCCTGCTCCACCTCTTCCTGTATCGCACGGGTGAGTGCCCTGCCCCCGAATTGCGGATCGTAGCCCTTGTCAGCGACACGTGCGATGATCTCATCTGAAATTTCAAGGTTGATATTCTTCTCGCGACGAAGCCGATCAGCAAGACGGGTGAGGTGGATCTTTGCTATCTCCTGCATATGCTCCTTGCCGAGCGGATGGAACATGATGATGTCATCGAAGCGGTTCAGGAGCTCGGGACGATAGAGACCCTTCTTGATGAGATGATCAATGAGCTCTCGTTTCTTCGTGACCATATTACCCCCCTCGCGCGACCATTCCCAGATAAGGTCCGCGCCCGCGTTCGACGTCGCAATGATCACCAAGTTGCGGGCGTTCACCTCTTCCCCGGACGCGTCCGTGAACTTACCCTCGTCGAGCACCTGCAAAAGAAGGTCATGCACGTCTGGAGATGATTTCTCGAACTCATCGAGCAAAAGCACTCCGTACTGATGATCGCGGATCATGGTCGTCAAACGACCCGGTACGCCGGTCTCGAACGAACCGATCAACTCTTCGAGTGCGTCCGTACCCTGGAACTCCGACATGTCAAGGCGGTTCATGTCTCGCTCATTGCCGAAAAGGGTCTGTGCAAGCGCCTTGGCCATCTCGGTCTTACCGACACCGGTCGGTCCCAAGAACAAGAAACTTCCGAGCGGTTTGTTGGGGTTCGTGATACCCGTACGAGCCCTCCGCAGCGCACGAGCGACCGCATCCACCGCACCATTTTGACCCACCACCCGCGCATGGAGCGCCGTCTCGAGCGTAAGCAATCTTTCGCTCTCTTCTTTGGATGGGGCACCTACCGGCACATTGGTCTTCAGCTCCACCAGCTGCTCCACCAGGTTCGCACGCACCTGCACTTTGCCATACCGAAGCGCATGGGGTACCACCTCTTCGAGGAGGTCGAACGCCTTGTCCGGCATCACACCACCCGGAAAGTAACGATCGGCCAGACGCGTGATCGCCTGCAGCGCGGGTACGGTACACACCACGCCGGTCTCCCGCTCCCGCAAGTACGCCCGCTGCTTCATGAGTGACAGCAGTGCGGAATCGTCCACGGCATGCGTTTGCACCACGTCACACTCGCGCATGATGCGCGCATCGCGCGAAAGTACCTTGTGGAATGCTTGCTTCTCGGTACCCACGATCATTTGGATCGTGGCGGCCTCGAAGTATGGTATGAGGAGGTCGACAAGATCCACCTGAAGCGCCTTTGCGCTGGTGATCGCAACCGACAGATCTTCCAAGTACACGATGATGTTTCCGGCTTCGACGGCCTGGTCGAGCACCTCGCGCATAGCTTGTTCGAAGGACGCCTTCTCTCCGTGCGCGGTCACGATGGTGTCGATGTCGACAAGAAAAATGCGCCTGCCTTCGAGCGGAGGGAGGATGCGGCCCGAACGGATCTTTCGGTACAGAAGCAATGCGCTTTCTCGTGCTGATGACGGATCGTCCGCGACGATGATCACGTTCGACTGGCGAGCGCGCGCGAGCGTCGCTTCCATCGCCTCAACCTCATCATCCTCGGCGCGCACGCGAAAGGTGGTTGCGTTCCACAGGGGATCGTTCACCAGGTCATGGCCGTAACGTTCGAGCAGGTATGTCTCGCCATAGCTCCATGTTTTTCCAAAACCGGCTATGCGCCCCAAAGCGTCTCGAGACCACCAACGCTCTGCAAAACGCCTGCCTTGCTCTATTTCCATGACCCACTGCGCGGCTTCCAGGAGTGCGTCGTCCGTGATGCCCTCCTTCGAGAGAAGGTCGCGAAACGCCGCATCCTGCTTAAAGATACTGCGCGTATATGTCACCAAGGTTACCCCCTTATCACGATCAAGCATGCAGGCATCCGCTCCGAGTGATGCGGTGCGGTGCGCCACATACTCTTGAAACGCACTCTCGCTCATCCCGGCGCGGTAGAGTATCTGCTGCCCGAGCTCGGACTCGAGAAAACCCGCAGTGATGTCATGATCTTCCGTATCGGCGACAATGGTCGCCACCTCCCAACTCGCCCCCACGTCTTCGGTCGCATACTCTCCGAGCACGGTCGACAAGCCGCGGAAGTAGTACGATCGATGCATCGCCTCAAGTGCGGCCATGACGAACGCCGCCGAAAATACTATGAGAAAGATCCCGAGCATCCTTTCATCAAGCGCATCAGTCGTCTTTGCGAAGAACGGGATCGAGTGCGATGGTGAAAATTGGAGTGCGAACAAGAGGAGTGTCAACACGAACGTGACAGCGGTGGCCCATGACAGCACATGCCGCGTACGTGCACGCATGTCATGGGGCATCCATGCACGCAGCGCAAGCGCGGGTGCATAGAGTGTTCCGATGAGTTTCTGCAGTTCTCGGTAGTGCATAGGTTACACGAACATGAAAAGTGTGACCCCTGCGGTCACCAACAGCGCGAGCAGCAACGGCGCGAAGAACCAGACTACGAAGAACATCGTACCCATAACGACGGTAAGTGCGATGAAAAAGATACCTGTGCAAATGAGCACGCAGCGCATGAAAAACCCGACCAGTCGCATGAGCGTATTCACCACCATTTCCTCGGAAGCGGCGGCCACATCTAAGCCGTGGTGCGTCGTATGGTCCTGAAGTTTGTGGAACGGCACAAACAAGGTGCGTATCATGAGCTCGATGGAGAACAGGTTGTACAAGAACCACAAGAAATTCTGAAAGATGCCTCGATAGCTCGAAAGCGACACGGAATAGTGCCAGCGCAAGTACTGAAGTGCGAGCGTCATCATGACATTGACAGTATACCACAGGTACACGCACGACATTCACACGCGACCTGTTGAGAAATGCCTACCGACCGCTATTCCTCAAGATCGGGTGCGGTGTCCGCCGATACCCCTTCCCGCCCCTCCGCATCTTCGGCAACACCATCCGGAACCGACTCGTTGATCGACGGCTCGGTGGAGGTCGCATCGATCTGTGCTCCATCCTCGATCAACGGATCGACATATTTAACGTAGACCCGCGTCTCGAAACGCATATCCACATACTCGACCGGACGTGTCTCATCAAAGGCATCCGAGGTAACTGCGGCGACCAAGCGATCGACCACGGTATCGGTCGGGAGAGAACGAGGAACGATCACCCGCACGGGACGTTGTGCAAGATACAACTCCATGTCACGCTCATCCACCAAAAGGAGCGAGCCAACCTCCAGGTCGCTTTCTTTGAGCTTCCGACGTAATGCGCCGAGCTCGACGAATTCCTGTTCGGAAAGTAGGTACTGACCGATCGGATCGGCCTTTTCGAGCGAACCGTAGTACCGATCGAGCGAGTCGAGACCCTCTTCGCGCTCGGCGTACATGAACGCGGAACGATCCATAAGGTAGCACAGACCGAACTCGTTCAAACTTACTTGCTCGAACGAAGGGGGAACCACGTCACCACACCAGAGTGCCTGTGGCTGTCGCTCACGCACATTGACCGATATCCCGCGCAACCCCGTACGCGCCACCGATACCTGTTCGATGCGCGGAAACGCTCCACGCAGATCGTCCATCACCTCTCCGACATCGAGGACCAGTGTGGAATCTCCGGGAATAAATCCCAGCACCTGATGATCCATCCCCGCTCGCACACGCTCAACGATCTCTTCGGCGGACAGACGTTCCACACCATCGACCACGATATCGCTCACGCGAAACGTGTCCCCCCGTAACACGACCACAAGTATGGTGACCAGACAAGATGAAAGGAATACGTACACACCGACACGCACCGCCGCACGCACCCGCGCTTTTTTGCGGGCCTCGTGGGTGCGAAACTTGCGTGGTGCGATCATGTGCGCGCTTCGATCAGCTCTTTCCCCAGGTAGGGCCTGAGCGGTTCGGGAATACGTATGGACCCATCTTCCAACTGATGGTTCTCTACGAGCGGAACGAGCACTCTCGGAGTCGCAATGGCGGTATTGTTGAGCGAGTGCACGAATCGCAGTTTTCCGTCACCGTCCTTGTAGCGAATATTGAGCCGTCGTGTCTGGAAATCATGAAAATATGACGCACTGTGGGTCTCGCGATACTTTCCTTCGCTCGGAACCCACGCTTCGATGTCATATTTCTTCACCTGACCAAGTCCGAGATCGCCACCGCAGTTCACGACCACATGGTACGGTATGCCGAGCGACCGCATCAGATCCTCCGCATTCTGTGTCAGTTCCTCATGATGATCGACCGAGAGCTGATGACTCGCTTCGCAGAGTACGACCTGCTCGACCTTGTAGAACTCATGGACCCGAATGAGTCCCCGAGTATCTTTCCCATGACTTCCCGCCTCTCGGCGAAAACATGGAGAGAACGCGACGAACTTGATCGGAAGCTGTGAACGATCGAGCACCTCGTCCGCATGGTAGCTCATGGTCGCCACCTCCGCGGTTCCCGCGAGGAACTCGCCGTCCTGTGTTCGGTAGAGATCTTCCTCGCTTTGGGGTAGATATCCGGTTCCTATGAATGGCTCGCGTCGCACCAACGAAGGAGCGATGATCGGTGAAAAACCTTTCTTGCAGAGCATGTCGAGCGTGTACTGCCACAGCGCGAAGGAAAGTCGCGCACCATCGTTCTTGAGATAGTATCCACGAAATCCCGACGTCTTCGTACCACGATCGAGATCGATCATACCGAGCGAGAGCATGAGCTCGATATGGCTCTTGGGGGCGAACGAAAAAGCCGGGGGATTCCCCCAAGTGCGCACTTCCAGGTTCGCCGAGTCGTCATCGCCGTCAGGTACCGAGATGTCCGGTACGTTCGGGACCTGCACCATGAGCAACTGCCATTCTTTGATGACCTCCTTTAGCTCCGCCTCCGCTTTCTGGAGACCCTCCTTGACCGCACGAACCTCGTCGATAATTCGTGCGCGCTCCTCCGGCTGCGCCGAAGCGATCCGTCCACTCGCCTCGTTCTGAGTGGCGCGTGCGGTATCGTACGCTTGCTGCAATTCCCTGCGCATATCGTCAACAACAAGCAGCCGATCGAGATCGACCGTTACTCGCTTTTTCTTTGCCGCAAGCTTTACAAGATCGATGTTCTCACGAATGAATTTGATATCCAACATAGGCGGTAATGGCGATGTGATGCCGGAAGACCGGAGACACGAACACATCGGTGAACAATAATCAAAGTGTCAGGAGACGTACACATCGAACGAACGACATGCACCGTGCTGCATCCGGCACAACCGCATTGCGGCCCGGCTTCCGCTCGCGGTCGAAAGAATGACTCGTCGTTTGCGTACGCCTCCTACCGTTATACCACACATGCACCACACGGTATAGGGCCGAACGACCATCCACCGTCATCCGAACCATGCACCATTCTCCTTTCAACACTCGCTCGCGTCACGGTATACTCAACACATGCACCCGATCGTCTCCCTTTCGATACCGCAGATGCTCCGCGAGATCCCCGACGCGCCGCATCGACTGTTCCTCCGAGGCACCTTTCCTGAACCTTCATATACCTTTCTCGCGGTCGTCGGATCACGGACCTATACACCCTACGGCAAACGCGCGTGTGAGTCTCTCATAGCGGGACTCGCGGGATGCCCTATCGTGATCGTTTCGGGTCTCGCACTCGGCATCGATGGTATAGCACATCGGGCCGCCCTCAGTGCAGGTCTGCGCACGATCGCAGTGCCCGGTTCAGGACTCGATGATTCCGTACTGTATCCCGCCACCCACCGTTCGCTCGCCATCGAAATACTCGAACATGGCGGTGCACTGGTGTCCGAGTTCGATCCGCTTTGGCGTCCACGACCCGAGAGTTTTCCGCAACGAAACCGCATCATGGCTGGCTTGTGTCATGCGGTCCTCGTGATCGAAGCGGAAGAGAGAAGCGGAACGCTCATCACGAGTCGCCTCGCGACCGAATACAACCGAGACGTACTTGCGGTACCCGGCCCGATCGAAAGCGCGACCAGTAAAGGACCGCACATGCTCATTCGAAAAGGTGCCGCACTTGTTGCCCGGAGCGAGGACATTCTTGAAGCGCTCGGTATCGTACCGAACGTCGGAGCACAAGCACGTCTGCCATTCGATCTCTCGGATGATGAACGCGCGATCATATCGCTCCTTTCGGAACCACTCCCGCGTGATGAACTTGTGCGACGCTGCGGAAAAGGCGCGACACAAGCGAACATAGTGCTCTCTTCCCTCGAACTCAAGGGAGTCGTGGAGGAACGGACGGGCTTGTTGCGTCTTCGGTGAACCAAATAACGAAAACACGCCGCTCGGGCGTGTTTTCGTCTTGCAAAACGCAGGAGTTACGCGCTAATGACGATACCGGTGCTGCTTTCGGTATCCTCCGCAGCATGCCTGTTGTACGTCTCGCTCAGTTGCATTTGCAGGTCCCGGACCGCCTGGTATTTCTTACTACCCTTGTATCCGGTACCGGCCGGAATGAGGCGACCGATGATGACATTCTCTTTGAGACCGCGCAGTGGATCGACCGTCCCTCGCACCGCATTGCCGATGAGTACGCGAGTCGTATTTTGGAAACTCGAAGCGGAAAGCCAGCTCTTGCGGGTAAGCGACACCTCCATGATGCCGAGCAAGTGCGTTTCCCCGACCGCTTCTTCACCGCCGGTCTCGCGCATGCGAGCATTCTCCTTGTCAAGCTCCCACTCTTCGACCACCTCACCGACGGTAAGGTCGGTGTCTCCCGCATGACGGATCTTGCGACGCGAGAACATTTGTCGAATGATGACCTCCATGTGTTTACGACTGATCGAAACGCCCTGCAGTTCGTATATCTTGCTCGTTTCGGCAATGATGTACTCCTGCGTCTTTTCCCTTCCGGCCAATTTGTAGAGCTCGGAAAGATCAGCGGATCCGTCGGAAAGGAAATCACCCTTTTGGATCTTCTCCCCTTCTTTCACCAAACATACGCGCGGATGGTACACCGAATGTTCGACGGCGGAACCCTTCTTGGTCGAACCTTCGTCGGGAATGATCATGACGGTCTTCTCGTTGCCCGCATCCTTGATCTCGATCACCACACCGCCGACCTGCGCGATGACCGCCGGGTTCTTGGGAATGCGACGTTCGAACACCTCCTCAACGCGAGGAAGACCTTGGACCACGTCCGCACCGCCGGCCGCACCGTGCTGGTGCTTCATGTTCATCGTCAACTGCGTACCCGGCTCACCGATTGCCTGCGCCGCCACCGTTCCGACCGCTTCACCGAGGTCGACCGGCTCCCATGTCGTCACGTCCGCACCGTAACATTTCTGGCAAATGCCGTTGCCGAGTGTGCACGTGAGCGGAGAACGAACCTTGACCGTATCGATATCGGTCGATTCGAGCGTGCGGGCGATCGCTTTGGTGATGTAATCACCCTTCTTCGCGTACACCACTCCTTTACCATCGCTCGCATCCTCCGCTATGAAACGACCCTGAATGTTTTCCGCGAAGTTCGCTTCGATACCGAACGCATTCTTCCTGCCGAGTACGATCGATCCCGCGGTCCCGCAATCTTCCGCACGAATGATCGCATCTTGCGCGACATCGAACAGTTTGCGAGTAAGGTACCCGGCACGTGCCGTGTTTAGCGCGGTGTCGGCAAGCCCCGACCGCGAACCGTGCGTGGTCGTAAAGTACTCGATCGGTGTCAGGCCCTCTTTGTAATTCGCGATGATCGGGAATTCGATAGTCTCGCGCGCCGTGTTCTGAATGAGACCCTTCATACCCGCCATCTGCGTAAGCTGGCCCAGCGACCCTCGAGCACCCGATATCACAAGATCGTGCACCGATCCTCTCGGGTCGATCGTTGCGGGTATGGCCGCCTCGATGTCGCTCTTTGCCTTGTGCCATATCTCGATGATGAAACGCTTGCGATCGGTTCGCGACAAGAGACCTTCGGCATACTGACTTCGCACGAGTGCGACCTGCTTCTTCGCCTCCTCGATGATCGCAGGCTTCACGGACGGGGTTTGTATCTCGTTCAACGACCACGTGACACCGGAGCGCGTCGCATAGGTGAAGCCGAAATTCTTGATCTTGTCGACAATGGTGGGTATATGATCGAGCGAATAGTGATCAATGAGATCGTTGATGAGTCGGACCAAGCGGGATTTCTTCATCTCTTCGTTCAGGTACGGGTAGTCCTTGGGAAGCACCGAGTTGAAAAGCAACCGACCGACCGTGGTCTCGAACACCGCACCACCGAACTGGGCGTACTTGGGACTGTCGGTACCGAGCACCTTGATCTTGGCGCGAAAATCCACTACACCATAGTCATACGCACTGATCGCCTCGTTCGGACTGGTGAACCATTTACCTTCACCCAGACACCCCTCGATCTCCTTGGTCATCCAGTAGCATCCGAGCACGATATCCTGTGCCATGGCGACCACCGGTGCGCCATTACCGGGCTTCAAAATGTTCCGGTTCGCACTCATGAAGCACCGCGCCTCAAGCTGTGCCTCTTCCGAGAGTGGCACATGCACCGCCATCTGATCGCCGTCGAAGTCGGCATTGAACGCGGGGCACACGAGCGGGTGAATGCGGATCGCATTACCTTCGATAAGAAGCGGACGGAACGCCTGAATACCCAACCGATGCAGTGTCGGAGCACGGTTCAACATTACGTACTTATCTTTGATAACCTCCTCGAGTATCGCCCACACTTCGGGCATCGCCTCCTCCACCAGTCGTCCCGCACCCCGAATATTGAACGCGAGCTCGCGTTCAAGGAGCTTTGCGATCACGAACGGCCGGAAGAGCTCGAGTGCCATGTGTTTGGGTAAACCGCATTGATCGAGATTGAGTTCGGGACCGACGACGATGACCGAACGTCCCGAGTAATCGACTCGCTTGCCGAGCAAATTCTGTCGGAAGTATCCTTGTTTACCCTTGATGTAGTCGGAAAGTGACTTCAGCGGACGACGCTGTGCCAGACTCATCGCGCCACTTTGTGAACCATGCCTGATGGAATTGTCGATAAGTGCATCGACCGCTTCTTGCAGAATACGCTTCTCATTGCGCAGGATCACTTCGGGCGCATGGATGTCCATGAGCTTTCGGAGACGATTATTGCGGTTGATGACGCGACGATAGAGATCGTTTGCGTCCGAGCTCGCATGACGTCCTCCTTCGAGTGCGACCATGGGACGGAGTGCGGGCGGAGAGACGGGCAGTACCGTCAAGAACATCCACTCGGGTCGAAGTTTCGCACGCTCAAGCTGACGCACGAGGCCGAGACGCTTGTTGATCTTCGCCTTTTCACCGGCGGCCGCCTTTTCTCGATCTTCCACCAACTGTGTCGCGAGAGCGCCGAGATCCATTTGTTTGAAGAGTTCGTATATCGCCTCGGCACCGATCGACGCCTCGAACACGGTACCATAGCGCATGGAGTACCGGTGGTAGGTCTGTTCGTCGATGATCTGCCCAACCCGCATCCCCGCAACCTCGTTCTTCACTTCCTGAAGCTTGTCTTTGAGTCGAGTCAACTCTTCATCGGTCGACGCACTCTTCGATTTCGCCTTGAACTCGGCGTCGATGTCCGACAGCACTCGAGCGCTTTCTTTAGCGTCCACTTTGGTGATGATGTAACTTGCGAAGTACACGACCTTCTCGATATCCGCACCCGACACGCCCATGAGCATGGCGATGCGGGACGGGATACCGCGCAAGAACCAAATGTGTGCAACAGGACTTGCAAGTTCGATGTGCCCGCTTCGCTCCCTCCGCACGATGCTGCGCGTTACCTCAACACCACAACGATCGCAGACGATGCCTTTGTAGCGAATTCCCTTGTACTTTCCGCAAAAACATTCGAAGTCACGGGTCGGACCGAAGATCCGCTCGTCGAACAAGCCGTTCTTCTCGGCGCGTTGCGTACGGTAATTGATCGTTTCCGGCTTGGTCACTTCACCGGACGAACACTCACGAATACGCTCCGGACTGGCGACCGCAAGACGGACCGCACTGAAACTCTCCATTTGGGATGATTTTATTTCTCGCATAGTACGGAGGTATTAGTTGGTAGATCTGTTATTGATATCTTGGTCGGAAAGCAAGCGAACATCGAGTGCCAACGCGCGCATGTGATGCAAGAGGACGTTGAACGCAGCCGGCGTGTTCGCGTGCTCGATGCGGTTCCCGCGAACGATCGCGTCGAACGCGTTCGAACGACCCTGTATATCATCCGATTTGATGGTGAGCATCTCGCGAAGCGTATACGCGGCACCGTAGCCCAAGAGCGCCCACACCTCCATTTCACCGAAACGCTGACCTCCGTTCTGTGCCTTGCCACCCAATGGTTGCTGGGTGATGAGCGAGTAGGGTCCGATCGAGCGCATGTGGATCTTGTCTTCGACCATATGATGCAACTTCATGATGTACATGTATCCGATCGCGATCTTTTGATCGAACGTCTCACCGGTTCGCCCATCGCGTAAAGTGACCTTGCCGTCCTCGGGAAATCCCGCAGCAACAAGCTCTTCACGGATCTCCACCTCGTTCGCGCCGGCGAACGGCGGACACACCGCCTGGTAACCGAGCGTGTGCGCGGCAAGACCGAGATGCAGCTCAAGGATCTGACCGAGGTTCATTCGGCTGGGAACACCGAGCGGGGTCAAGATCACATCGATCGGTGTGCCATCTTCCATGTATGGCATGTCCTCCTCGGGCAGAATGCGAGAAATGACACCCTTGTTTCCGTGTCTTCCGGCGAGCTTGTCACCGACCGATACGTTGCGCACCTGTGCGACCGTCACGTGAACCTTCTTAAGCACCCCCGACTGCAACAGGTCGCCATTCTCTCGACTGAACACCCGTACCGAGACAACACGGCCACGCTTACCACCCTCGAGACGCAAGCTGGTATCTTTGACGTCCTTTGCTTTTTCGCCGAAGATGGAGCGGAGCAATCGTTCCTCCGGCGTGAGCTGACTCTCACCTTTCGGGGTCACTTTCCCGACCAATATATCGCCGGTATGCACTTCCGCCCCGATCCGCACGATTCCTTCTTCGTCGAGATTCTTGAGCTTGTTCTCGCCCACGTTCGGAATGTCATGCGTCGTGACTTCGGGTCCAAGCTTGGTGTCGCGAACGACACACTCGAATTCCTCCATGTGAATGGAGCTGAATTTCGCATTCTTGACAAGACGCTCGGAAATGATGATCGCGTCTTCGTAGTTTGCACCACTCCATGGCATGAACGCCGACAACACGTTCTGGCCGAGAGCAAGCTGTCCTTGCACGGTCGAACTCGTATCGGCAAGCAACTGACCCTTCTTGACCTTGTCTCCCTTCTTCACGACCGGTCGCTGATAGAAACATGACATGTCGTTCGTCCTGCTGAAACTTACGAGCGGGTAGCGCACCGGTTTACCTTCCTTCGGCGTAACCACGACATGCGAAGCGTCGATCGCGGTCACCTCTCCCGCTTCCCGAGCGAGCACCAAACGACCGGTGTCCAGTGCCGCCTTGTTCTCGATACCTGTTCCCACGAGCGGCACCTCCGGCACCACGCACGGCGTCGCCTGTTTCTGCATGTTACTACCCATGAGTGCGCGGTTCGCGTCATCGTGCTCGAGAAACGGGATCATGCTCGTTGCGACCGAGAAGGGTTGCGTGGTCGCGACGTCCATGTATTCAACATCATCACGCGAAACCAAACGCGGCTCTCCGTACCGACGCACCTCGATCTGCTGCTCGATTATGCGCCCCTTCTCGTCAAGCGCGGTCGCTGCGTGAGCAATGGACGCGCTCTCCTCTTCAAGGGCATTCAGGTATGCGATCTCACCGGTGACAACACCCTTCGCAACCTTGACGTACGGAGTCTGAATGAAACCGAAACGATCGATCATGCTGTAGTTGGCGAGTTGCAGGATAAGGCCGATGTTCGGACCTTCCGGTGTGTGAATGGGACACACTCTGCCGTAGTGGGAAGGATGCACATCCCGCACCTCGAAACCGGCACGTTCGCGGGTGAGACCGCCGGGTCCCAAAGCCGACACACGACGAAGGTGTTCAAGCTCGGTGAGCATGTTCTGCTGCTGCATGAACTGCGAAAGCTGATTGGTGGTGAAGAATTCCTTGATGGCCGCCTGGAGCGGGCGTGGATTCACGATCGTGACCGGCGAGCTCGTTTCCGGCTCGATCGTACTCATGCGGTCCTGGATGTTACGCTTCATGCGCGAGACACCAACCCGTATCTTTTGCTGCATCATCTCGCCGACAAAACGAACGCGTCGAAAACCGAGATGATCGATGTCGTCCGCAAGCGCCTTCGGATCGTGATTAAGCGCTATGATATGCGAAACGATCTGTACCAGATCATCGATCGTGACCGTGCGTATCGCCATCTCCTTCTCACCCATAGGTCGTTTGAAGCGCGCATTGAAACGATGCCGACCGACCTCCGAGAGATCGTATCGCTCCGAACCGAAGACCGACCGCACGAAATCGCGCGCGGTCTCGGGCGTGGCAATGTCGCCATCGCGCATCCGCCGATACATTTCCACGTAGGCATCGGAAGCGCTTTTCGCCGGATCCTTTTCAAGCGTGGTCTTGATCCACTGCTCGGCATGCTCGTTCGATGAGAACCGCGCGAGTATGTCCGCATTGTTCTCAGCACCCAAAATGCGCAAGTAGGAAGTTACCGGTATCTTCCGTTTGCGATCAACGCGCACGTAGATGGCCCCATCCGCTTCCGAGTCGATCTCGATCCACACACCCCTTCCGGGTATGATCTTTGCGCCAAAGTACGTATTGCCCTTGATGATCTGCGAGGTGAAGAAGATACCGGAACTGCGGGCGAGTTGTGGCACCACCACGCGTTCAACACCGTTGATGACGAACGTGCCGTGATCGGTCATCATGGGAAAATCCGCAAGAAAGATCTCCTGTGTATTCTCGGTGCCGAGCGTCTTGTTCTTCAAACGAATATGCGCCTTGAGCGGCACTTCGTATGTGCGCATGTTCTCTTTCGCATAGTACTCGTCGAACTGCGGCTCGCCGAGCGTGAACGATTCGAAGAAGAGATCGAATTTCTTTTCACCATAATCGCGTATGGGCGAAAATTCCTTGAAGACCT
The DNA here is from genome assembly GCA_041920275.1 of Minisyncoccota bacterium. Lineage (GTDB taxonomy): Bacteria > Patescibacteriota > Minisyncoccia > Phycocordibacterales > UBA12088 > UBA12088. The sequence goes on from JAYRSE010000026.1 coordinate 18,059, forward strand.
CCGTGATACCGTCTTTGATCAACCACTCGAAACTGGTGAGCTGCGGCTCGACCAAGTTGGGAAGTTTGGTGTTCGGTGCGCGGTACCGCTTGAACGTTTTCTGCTTGAGTGCTGGTGTGTGCGACATACTGAGGGACTTTTATTCTTACTAGGGTTCTTGATAAAAGCGGCGAGACATGCAAAACTCCCTCTCAACAAGGAGGGACTCCACGCGCGACTCTAGAGTGCATTGACACTAGGGTGGTGTTTAAGGCGCTGATAATACACATTCAGCTCTCCAGAACAACCGCAACTCAATCACCAGAGACAGATACTCACAGTATAGTCAATAAAGGGCAAATGTCAAGTGCGGTCAACCCCTCTTTCGAAAAAACTGTGGATAACACCCGTTCCGCACATTACCCCGCCCGCCATTTGTCGATCTCCTTGTGGTTGCCGCTCAAAAGGACCTTTGGCACCGCATACTCCTTCCGTTTCCACTTGAGCACCTCGGGGCGTGTATAGACATCGCCCGATGCGACACGGCGTTCCTCAACCGATTCGTCATGTCCCAAAACACCCGGAAGACGACGGGTCACACAATCAAGCACCACCATCGCGGGTAATTCGCCACCGGTAAGCGTATACGGACCGATGGAAAGTGACTCCGCATCCAGTACCTCTTTCACCCGCGCGTCCACCCCCTCATACCTGCCACACACCATGACGACATGGTTGTAGTGTTTCGCCGTCATGTCCGCGTATTCGGTGTCGAACTGCGTACCACCGGGTTCGAAAAAAAGGACTCGCACCTTGCTTCTATCCTTCCTGCCGATCGCCTTCTGCGCCGCCTTGAGCACACTTTCCGCCTCAAGCACCATGCCGGGGCCTCCTCCGTACGGCCGTCGATCGACTCGCGCCCACTTGTCCTTCGTGAAATCGCGCGGGTTGTAAAAAGAAACCGCGATCTTCTTGCGTTCGATCGCACGCTTCACGATCGACTCACCGAGGTACGATCCGAATGCGGCGGGAAAAAGAGTGATGATATGGAAATGCATACAGTGGATCACATCGAGAAGAACATGGACACGGTATCACGATCGCCCCTGAGCATCAAAACGCTCGCAACCCTCCATCTGAGAGCGCGAGCGTTCGACGATCGTCAGAAATGTTCGTTAGATCTTGAGATCCGCCATCGCCTCGTCGAGCGAGCGGGCGACCTCACTTGTCGCAGAACCCTCGGTTACCGGCTGTTGCTGAGAACGGAGTCCGCCGACCGGCTCGTTGATCTTAAGGTTGACCCGTGAATTGTTCTTCATGCCCACCACGCGCAGAAGCGTCCGTATGGCCTTCGCGGTATTCCCACTGCGACCAATGATCTTACCCATATCTTCAGCATGGACATCGAGCGTAAGCAGTACGCCCATTTCGTCGACCGTGCGCTCCACCTTGACCGCTTCAGGATGGTCTACCAAGCCCTTAACCACAAACTCCAGAAATTCCTTATCTTCCTGCTGCATAACGTTTAAGTATAGTTACTGAATAAGGCCGTCAGGTGTATCGCTGACATACACCATTGTACCTGTTTCCTGTTCGGCTGCAAACTCCCGAGGCTACTTTACGGCCTCCTCTTTTGCCGGCGCGGGGGCACGCTTAGGTACTCGTTTTTCGCCCGCGACGATACCGTTCGTCACGAACAGATTGAAGACGGTATCGGAAGGACATGCACCCCGTGCCATCCACTCTTTCGCCTTCGCCGCGTCGATCTGCACGTTGTTCGTGTGAGGATCGTACGATCCCAGTTGGGCGACACACTGTGCGCTCGTGGTCGTGCGGGTATGCTCGCTCACCACTACGCGAAACGCCGCATGGTTGCGCCTTCCTACACGTTGAAGTCGTATCTTTAACATAGTGGTGAGTACTCTACCAGAGTGCCGTCCGCTAGTCAACAGGCGCGCTATAGCTAATAAGTTCGGTTACCCAACCCCTCCCGTATAGACAGTAAATCGGTTACTCTGCCCGCCATATGAATATGGCAACAAAACATACCGTTCTGCAAGCCAACCTGCAGAAGTGGCTCGCCTGTAAAGATGACC